>NZ_JBIAHR010000010.1:53862-234167 GCF_042870695.1 Streptomyces sp. NPDC006384 | reverse complement strand
GCGGGGGGGGCCGCGCGGGGGGGGCGCCCCCCCCGCGCGCCCCCCCGCCGCCCCCCCCCCCCCCCCCCCCCCCCCCCCCCCCCCGGGGAGGCTCGCGGTGTACAGCACACGGCCGGCCCCGCTCCCCCGTTCGGGGGACACGGGAGCACGCCGGCCCGACGCCGGCAAGGCCGCCGGTGGCCGCCGCCCCGGTGCCGGCGTGCCGCCCACCGCCCCGTCCGCCCCGCCCGGGCGCCGGGCGGACGGGGTGCGCGGTGCGCCCGGTCGGCGGACCCCCGGGTATCCGCCGGTGACCTGCGGCGACGATACTGGCATTCGCCCCGACGTTCCCGCCCTCAGATGGACTCATGACAACCTCATCCACCGCCAGCCCCATGACTCCGCCCACGGTGTGGCCGGCTCGCGGCCGCCACGTCGGATCCGGTGCGGAGGACACCGTCCGGCACACCCTGCGGCGGCTCAAGGACAGCCGCGTCCTCGACGACTTCAAGGAGTTGCCCGACGAACCGTCCGGGGGCACCGCGGCCGGGGCACGGATCTTCGAAGCGCGCTGGAGGGCCGGCGACGCCGTCACCGTCCGTGCCCGGCTGACGCTGGCGGCCGGTTCGGCGGGCGGGCAGGAGTGGACCCTGCTCGCGGAGGCCGAGGAGGCATGGGACCCCTCCTGGCCGTCGCCCGCCGCCATGTTCTGGCCCGACGACCCGGACGTCACCTGGGACCGCGACATCGCCACCGGTCTGCGGCTGCGCGGGATCAACACGCTGCCGGACGACGACAAGGCCGTACGGCGGCTGATCAAGACGGCCGGGCGCGGCGCGTGGAACATCCATGTCGTCGTGCACGAGGCGATGACCCCGGACCACCGGGGCCGGGTGCCGCTGGCGCAGTGGCTGCCGGCGAGCCTGCGGCACCGCGTGGTCGAGCACCGCGCGGCGCCCCAGCAGCTGCGGGTCGTGAACTGGGCCCTGGAGGACTTCGGGGTCCAGGTGCCGCGCGGCGGTGCGGTCGTCCTGCCCGGCACTCCGGCGCCGCCCGGCTACGAGGCACGGGACTTCTCCGTCCGCAGTGTCTTCCTGGACGGCTCCGAGCCCACCGAGCTCATCGCGGCGGTGACGGCCTTCGCGGCGCTGCCCCGGCCGCTCGTGGACGGCGCCGGGGAGGCGCTCACGGCGCTGCGGGAGGACTGGCGGCTGCTGACCCTGGAGGAGGAGCTGGCCCGCGAGCGCAAGCTGGTGGCGATGTACGCGGAGGCGCTGGAGGCCATGACGCGGTCCCGGGACCTGTACCGGGAGGCGGCCGAACAGGCGGCCGAGGCCCTGGCCGCCTACCGGGAGTCCGCGGCCGCCTTCCCCGCCGGGGCGTCGCCGTCCGCCGCCCCGGCCGTCTCCCCGCTGCGGCAGCTGGGCCGCACACTGGAGCGGTTCCGGATCCCCGGCAGGGCCTCCCGGACCGCCCCCCGCCCGAAGCCCGCCGCGCTCCTCGGGACAACCGCACCGGCCGGAACGACCACTCCCGCCCCGTCAGTCGCACCGGAGAGGACGGACGCCCCCGGCCCGGCGGCCACACCGGAGGAAACGCTCAAGCCCGGCCCGACGGACGTACGGAGCAAGGCGGGCACGCCCGACGGCACCGGTCACGCCGACGGCGCCGGCCCGGCGGGCTCCCCCGGCGGGACGGACGGGCCGGATTAGACGGGCGGGACCGGCCCGGCACGCCGCGCGGGACGGTCCCCCTCCGTCCCTCCTGTCCCCTCTGTCCGCGAGGGGCACGGAGCAGGGCTGGTGGCCGGCACGCGCCGGGCGGAGAAGCGTCCCCGGTCCGCCGGGAACACACGATGGGGCGGACGTGGCCGACGGCACCGGTGACGCCCGCGGCGCGCCGGTCCGGCGGACGCCCCGGCGGGACGGGCGGGCCGGGACGTCCGGTGGCGGGCCGGTCAGGGGTGCCTCATGTGTCAGCCCGCGCAGGCTGGATACGCGGGACTGCACAGCAGCACGGCCCGTCCCGGAAGGTCACCGACGCCATGGACAGCCAGCACCGCAGCGCCGCCCCCGCCCCACCCCCCGACGAGTCCCACCGCTCGGACGTCACCCTGCGGGTCAACGGCGAACCCCGCACGCTCACCGTCGATCACCGGCGCGCCCTGCTGGACCTCCTGCGGGAGGATCTCGGCCTGGTGGGCGCCAAGAAGGGCTGCGATCACGGCCAGTGCGGCGCCTGCACGGTCCTGGTGGACGGCCGGCGCGTCAACAGCTGCCTGCAGCTGGCGGTCGCCCTGGACGGCTGCGAGGTCACCACCGTCGAGGGGCTCGCCGGGGACGGTGAGGAACTGCACCCGCTCCAGCGCGCGTTCCTGGAGCGCGACGCGTTCCAGTGCGGCTACTGCACCCCCGGCCAGATCTGCTCCGCGGTCGGCGCGCTCGCCGAGGCCGCGGCCGGTCACCCCTCGCACGTCACCGACCCGGCGACGCCCTCGGGCGAGCCCGTGCCGCTCGGCCGGGACGAGATCCGGGAGCGGCTCAGCGGCAACCTGTGCCGGTGCGGGGCGTACCCGCGCATCGCCGACGCGGTCGAGGACGTGATCCCGTGAAGCCCTTCGCCTACGTACGGGCCGGCAGCGTCGAGGAGGCCACCGACGCGTTCGCCGCCCACCCCGGCGCCCGCTACCTGGGCGGCGGCACCAATCTGGTCGACCTGATGAAGCTCGGCGTCGAGACGCCCGCCGCGCTCGTCGACGTCACCCGGCTGCCGCTGGACGCGGTGGAGGAGCTGCCCGACGGTTCGCTGCGCGTCGGGGCGACGGTCCGCAACAGCGACCTGGCCGCCCACCCCGCCGTCCGCGACCGCTGGCCCGCCCTGTCGCAGGCCCTGCTCGCCGGGGCCTCGGGGCAGCTGCGCAACGCCGCGACCACCGCCGGCAACCTGCTGCAGCGCACCCGCTGCCCCTACTTCCAGGACCTGTCCAAGCCCTGCAACAAGCGCGAGCCCGGCACCGGCTGCGGCGCGCTGGAGGGCGTGCACCGCGACCACGCGGTCCTCGGGCACTCCGAGCAGTGCATCGCCACCCATCCCTCGGACATGGCGGTGGCGCTGGCGGCCCTGGACGCGCGGGTGGAGCTGCACGGCGCCGAGGGCTCCCGGAGCGTTCCCGCCGCCGACTTCCACCGGCTCCCGGGACAGCACCCGGAGCGGGACACGGAGATCCACCCCGGCGAGCTGATCACCGGCGTGGTCCTGCCCGCCGCCACGGCCGGGCTGCCCTCCGCCTACCGCAAGGCGCGGGACCGGGCCTCGTACGCCTTCGCGCTGGCCTCCGTCGCCGTGGTGCTGCACATGGAGGACGGTGTGGTGGACCGGGCGGGCATCGCGTTCGGCGCGCTCGCGCACCGGCCCTGGCGGGCCCGGCGTGCCGAGGACGCGCTGCTCGGCGCGGCGCCCACCACCGCGGCGTTCGAGCACGCCGTCGGCCTGGAGCTGGCCGCCGCCGAGCCGCTGCGGGACAACGCCTACAAGGTGCCGCTGGCCCGCCGGCTGGCCCTCGACGTACTGGGCCGGCTCGCTCCCCCGGCCACGACCTGACACCGGCGTCCACGAGGAGGACTCCATGACCGGCACCGAGACCGTCCTGGGCGCTCCCGTCGAGCGCCGGGAGGGGCGGGAGAAGGTCACCGGCACCGCCCGGTACGCCGCCGAGTACCACTTTCCCGGCCGCGCCCAGGCCTGGCCCGTGCCGGCGGCGGTCGCGCGCGGCCGGGTGACCGGCGTGGACCCGGCGCCCGCGCTCGCGCTGCCCGGCGTGCTCGCGGTGCTCACCCACGAGAACGCGCCCCGGCTGGGAGAGCCGGACGATCCGACGCTCGCCCTGCTGCAGAGCCCGCGCGTGCCGCACCGGGGCTGGTTCGTCGCCCTGGTGGTGGGCGAGACGCTGGAGGCCGCCCGGGCGGGCGCCGCCGCCGTCCGCGTCACCTACGAGGCGGAGGACCACGACGTGCCCCTCACCGCCGCCCACCCCGGCGCGTACGTCCCCGAGACGGCCAACGGCGGGTTCCCGGCCGTCGCCGGGCACGGCGATCCGGACGGCGCCTTCGCGTCCTCGGCGGTCCGGGTCGACGTCGCCTACCGGGTGCCGCCGCTGCACAACCACCCGATGGAGCCGCACACCAGCACCGCGCGGTGGGACGGCGAGCGGCTGACCGTGCACTCCTCCAGCCAGGGCAGCACCGCGGTGCGCAAGGAGCTCTCCCGGCTGTTCGGTCTGGCCGAGGACCGGATCACGGTCCTCGCCGAGCACGTGGGCGGCGGGTTCGGCTCCAAGGGCACGCCCCGTCCCGACGTCGTCCTGGCCGTGATGGCGGCGCTGCACACCGGCCGGCCCGTCACCGTCGCCCTGCCGCGCCGGTACCTGCCCGCCGTCGTCGGCCACCGCGCGCCCACCCTGCACCGGCTGCGTCTCGGCGCCGACGCCGACGGGCGGTTCACCTCCGTCACGCACGAGGTGACGACGCACACCTCGCGGGTCAAGGAGTTCGTGGAACAGGCGGCGGTCCCCGCGCGGGTCATGTACGCCGCTCCCGCCCTGCGCTCCCTGCACCGCGTGGCCGCCCTGGACGTGCCCACCCCGTCCTGGATGCGCGCCCCCGGCGAGTGCCCCGGCATGTACGCGCTGGAGTCCGCGGTGGACGAACTCGCCGGCGAACTGGGCATGGACCCGGTGGAGCTGCGGATCCGCAACGAGCCGGAGACCGAGCCGGACAGCGGCAGGCCCTTCAGCAGCCGGCATCTGGCCGAGTGTCTGCGCGAGGGTGCCCGCAGGTTCGGGTGGGACGGGCGGGACCCGCGCCCGCGGTCCCGCGAGGCGGGGCACCTGCTGGTGGGCAGCGGGGTGGCCGCCGCCACCTATCCGGTCATGGTCTCGCCCTGCCGCGCCTCGGCGCACGCCCTGCCCGACGGCGGCTTCCTGGTGCGGGTGAACGCCACCGACATCGGCACCGGGGCCCGGACGGTCTGCGCCCAGATCGCGGCCGACGCCCTCGGCGTGCCCCTGGACCGGATCCGCATCGAGATCGCCGACAGCGGCTTCGGGTTCGCGCCGATGGCGGGCGGCTCCTCCGGCACCGCCTCCTGGGGCTGGGCCGTGCACGAGGCGTGCACCCGGCTGACCGGCCGCCTGGCCGCCCTCACCGGCCCGCCGCCCGCCGAGGGCGTCACGGCCGAGGCCGACACCTCCGGCACCGCCGACGCCGAGAGCCCCTACGCGCGGCACGCGTTCGGCGCGCACTTCGCCGAGGTCGCCGTCGACACGGTGACCGGTGAGGTGCGGGTGACGCGGCTGCTGGGCGTGTTCGCCGCCGGGCGCATCCTCAACGCCCGTACGGCACGCTCGCAGTTCGTCGGCGGCATGACGATGGGCCTGGGCATGGCGCTGACCGAGGGCAGCACGGTGGACCCCGCGTTCGGTGACTTCGCCGAGTCCGACCTGGCGTCGTACCACGTGCCGGCGCACGCCGACGTGCCGTCCGTGGAGGCGTACTGGGTGGACGAGGAGGACCCCCACCTCAACCCGATGGGCAGCAAGGGGATCGGCGAGATCGGCATCGTAGGTTCGGCCGCGGCCGTCGGCAACGCGGTCCACCACGCCACCGGCATCCGCTTCCGCGAACTCCCCCTCACCCCCGACCGGGTGCTCACCGCCCTGCTCGAGCACGAGCACCCCGCGGGCATGCTGGGGGTGTGACGTCCGTACGGAAAGGCGGTCCGCGCCGGGACGTCCGGCGCGGACCGCCTCCCGGTGGGCCGGGGCGGCCGGTCAGTCCGCGACCCGGCGTGCCCCGGCCGTCGGCCGGAAGGTCCGGCGCCCGGCGGGCGCCTGCGAGGCGACCCGCACGCACAGCGCGAACAGCGCGAGCAGCGAGGCCAGTACGGCGACGCCCACGGCGGCCCAGGTGGGTGCCAGAGCGAGGTCGGCGGCCTGGGACAGGCGCGCCGACGGGGTGACGGTTCCGTACAGCTCGGCCGCGGCCAGCGCCGCCGGGCCCACGACCGCCACGGCGAGCACCGGCAGGACGGGACGCACGGTCAGCAGCAGGGCGACGGCCAGGCAGAGCGCCGACAGTCCGAGCGCGAGGGCGTAGGCGGGCACGGACGCGCCGCTCCGGTGGAGCGGGAAGTAGGCCACTCCGCAGCCGGCGAGCGCGGCGACGGCCAGCCACGCCGGCCAGGCAGGTCTCCTGCCCGCCCGCCGCGCCGCGCGGTCGCGCGCTCCGGCACGGTCGTCGTGATCGGTGTGAACGTCGTGGTCGCGCGGTGCGCGGTCCTGCGCCCGGTGCCGCCGGCCCGGGCGCAGGGTGCGGCGGCGTTCGCGGCCGTGGTCCTCCGCTCCGGCGGGTGCGAGGGGTGCGGCGGGCTCCCCGGCCGTCTCCGGTTCCCCTCCCGGGTGCTCCTCCCACGGGCCGGGCGCCATGGGCCGGTCCGCGTACGCCCGCTCCTCCTCGGCGAGCCGGCCGATCAGTTCGACCAGGTCCGCCACCGGCCGGCCGGTGGCGGCGGCCCGTACCGCCGCCTGTCCGCAGTGCGGTTCGAGGGGCGTGCGGTGCAGCAGGGCCATCAGCCGGGTGACGTCCTCCACGGGACGGCCGGCCGCCGCGGCGCGGATCGCCTCGTCCGCACTGTCCGGATCGCGCGGCGGCCGGGTCAGCAGGCCGACCAGACGTGTGACGTCCTCCACCGACCGGTGCACGCCGACCGCGCGGAGCGCGTCGGCCGTGGCCTGCGCGTACCGGGGCGACTGCTCCAGCATGGTGATGAGGTCGACGACCTCCTCCAGGGGCCGGTCGGCCACCGCCGCGCGCACCAGGTCGCCGACGGGATCGCCGTACGGCCGCGCCGCGTCCGCGCGGGCGGCGCTCTCCCCGGGGGCGGGCTCGTGGGAGCCGGGTTCCCGGCGGCCGGTTTCCGGGTCCTCGGGCCCCGGGAACGCGGGCTCCGGGGACTCGTCCTCCGGGGCGATGAAGACGTCGCCGTAAAGCTCCTCGTCCGTGAAGAGGTCCTCGTCGGTGAAGGGCTCCTCCGCGGCCGGTACACGGGCCGTTCCGTACGGGGGCGTCCGGTGGGAGCGGGCCGCCCGGGAGGCGGGTTCCGGCGTGGCCCGTTCCCGCGGGCCGGCTTCCTGGCGGGCCGGCGGGCGCCTGGCGAAGGACCGGGCGGCGTCGGCGTCGGAGCCGGACTGTCCGGGCCGCGTCCGGACGGTGTGGGTGCCGGTGGCCGTAGTCGTCTCCGCGGCCGGCGGGTCCACGGCCGATATGGCGTATGCGGACGAACGGGGCGATGAAGAGCCGGTGGTCATGATCTCTCCGTGGGATGGGGGGTGCGGCCGCCCTGCGTCCCCGACATGCGACACGCGATGTGTGGACCATTACTAGGCGGGGCCACCGCCTGCTGCCACTCGAGCGGGCCACGGGGATGAGGGTCTCGGCCCGCAGCCTTGCCGCCGCCCCGAGCGGGAATCCGACGGAGAGGTCCGGTGCCGCGCACCACGAGGACACGAGGAGGGGCGACGTGGACACGACCACAGTGGTGATCCTCGCGGCGGTGTCGCTCGCGGCGGTCCTGCTCTGCGTGGCCGTCGGTGTCCTGGTGCGGCTGGTCCGTACCCGACGGGAACTCAGAAGGGCCGGGCTGCCCGGTGGTCCGCGATGGGTCTTCTGGGGCGCCGTCCTCTATCTCGTGCTGCCGGCGGACCTCGTGCCCGACCCGGTGTATCTGGACGACATCGGCGTCCTGCTCCTCGCCCTGCGGTCCGTGCGCGGCTCCGCGCGCGAACGGGGGCGTGATCCGCGTCCGCCCCGCGACTACGCAGCGTGAGGCAACCATTCAGGCGTTCGAGTCGTATAAGTCTCTGGAGGCCCAAGGAAGCCGGCGCTCCGGGCGACGGCGCACAGGAACCGTCGCTTGATCGGCGCAGCACCGACCAGGGAGAGACGATGCAACCGTTCGCGCTCGGCTACGCACGGCCGGCAGTGGAGTCGGAGGCCGCGACTCCCTACGTCTACGACCGCCGGCTGCAGCTGAACGTGCTCCTCGACGGGCGGACGGCCGCCTGCGACCACGCGCTGCTGAGGGAGCTGGGGACCACGACCTCGACGGCGGGGTCGAAGACGCACTTCGACGACTGAACGCGGGCCACCGGACATGACCGTGCTGATCCTGACCTGTGAAGAGGATGTCACCGCGGACATGGTGGTCGTGCACCTGAACGCGTCCGAGGTGCCGGTGGTCCGTCTGGACCCGGCGGACCTGGCGCGTTCCGCCGCGCTCTCGGGCGAGTTCGCGCACGGTTCGTTCCGCGGCCGTCTCTCGTCGCAAGGACGCCTGGTGAGCATCGACGGACTGCGGTCCGTGTGGGTGCGCAGACCGGGTCCGGCGGCCGCGCGGGCCGCCGGGTCCTCGGCGTGGCTGACCGAGGAGTCCGGGCAGGCCCTCTACGGCATGCTCCGTGACTGCGGCGCGCGCTGGATGAACCAGCCGGACGCCGCGCACCGGGCCCGGTACAAGCCCTGGCAGCTGCGCCTCGCCCAGCGGTGCGGGCTGTCCGTGCCGGCCACGCTGATCACGACGTTCCCGCAGGCGGCCCGCGAGTTCGCCGGGCGCCATCCGGATCTGGTGGTCAAGCCCGTCTCCGGCGCGCATCCGCAGGATCCGCCGCTGGCGGTGCCGGCCAGCAGGGTGCCTCCCGGGGCGGACTTCTCCGCCGTGGCCCACGGCCCGACGCTGCTGCAGCGCCGGATCCCCAAGCGTGCCGACGTCCGTCTCACCGTGGTGGGCGACCGGTTGCTCGCCGCGCGCCGGACGGCCCCCGTGGACGGGGACCCGCAGGAGGTGGACGTGCGTTTCGACGGCTCCCGTGAGCCGTGGCGGCCCGCAGGCGTTCCGCCGCGCGTCGCCGAGGCCGTTCTGGCCTACATGCGCGAGGCACAGCTGGCGTACGGGGCGTTCGACTTCGTCGAGGACCGGGACGGCGTCTGGTGGTTCCTGGAGTGCAACCAGTCGGGGCAGTTCGGCTTCGTCGAGGTGGACACGGGGCAGCCGATCGCCCGCACCATCGCCGAATGGCTGGCCCGGCCGCGTGGTGCGGAGCCGGCGGCTCCGGGCGGCGCGGACCCCGCCTTCGCCGGGTGAGCCGGCCGGGCCGTCCGAGCCCGCCCCGGCCGGGTCAGTGCGGGCGCGGGCCGGGCAGCAGCGCGGTGCGCTGCCAGCCGGCGCCCGGGGACGGTGCGCGCTCGGTGCCGGGCAGATGGCCCGGTGAGTGCAGCGGACGCATGACGACCTCCAGCTCCCGGTTCACGCGCTCGGCCTCCCGGCGCACCTGCGTGGGGACGTCACCGCATTCGGCGACGAGTCGGTCGTAGATGGGGGAATCCTGGAACACCCGTCAACGTGCCTTTCGTGTCGTCCGCCCCCGTACGGGGACGCGACTGAGCAGTCTAGGCGTCCGGCCGTCGGGGGGTGCGTTTTCCTTCCAGGAGGTGACGGATGCCCGCCGTCCCTGGTAGGGGCGTCGCGCGCGCCGTGCAGCGCACGCGTGGGGCCCGTCGCACGGGTGGGGCCGGTGTTCCGGCCCGGCCCGTGCGACGGGCCCCGGGTACCGCGGTGTCAGACGGCCAGCGACAGGTCGTTCCCGCCGTCCGCGTCCGCCGTCCGCCCCTTGGCGAGCAGCAGCGCGTCCGCCCTGGCGATCGCGTCGTGGATGCTGTTCGTCCCCGTCGTCACGCACAGCGTGTAGCTGACGTCCGCCAGCTCGCGCGCCGTCGCCGGGCAGTCCCTCTCCGTCTGAGCGATCCGCAGCGACGCGTAGCGCGTCAGCAACTCCCTGACGACCTTCGGGTCCGGTTCGAGCACGAAGCGCCCCTCTCTCGATGTTTCGCTGCGTATGCCCGGGCCCGGACGAAACATTCACCCCATGCGCGTCCCTGTTCGCGATTGACCGAATCCCTTCGCCTCCTGTCCGGACACCGGTCTGACGGGTCGTCGACACGGAGGGACTCCAGGGCGTCGGGAGGGAGACCCGCGCCTTCTCCCCCGTGGAGGGCGCGGGTCTCAGTCTCCGAGGGCGCGGGCCAGTTCGGTGGTGGCCCGGGTGATCTCGCTGTCGTCCTCGGCCAGCAGCCGCCGCAGCCCGTCCCGCCGTGCACGGACGGCCTGGCGTGCCGCCCGCTCCCAGGCCACCGGGTTCTCCCGGTGGTTGAGGAGTTTGGGGTAGGCGGCGGCCGTGGTCTCCCACTGCCGGGCGTCGGCGATGTTCTTGAGCAACCGGATGATCTGGGCGCGGCAGTTCACCTGGGGCCGCTGGGCGAGCTCCCAGAGGAAGGGCACGGTGGCCGCGGTGGCCTGTTCGACGACGAATCCGTACTGGCAGATCCGTTTCCGCAGGTCGCGGAGGGCTGCGCGGGCGGTTTCGGCGTCGCCCCGGGCGACCTGGTCGAGCAGCCGCGGAATGGCCGCGGCGGAGCCGCTGGAGTCCCTGATCTCGCCCCAGGGCACCCGGTCCAGCCCGGTGAGGGGCGCGGGGCGGTGCGGACCGGCCGGTGACGTGTGACGGCCGGTGCTCCGGGTGCTCGGCTGTGGTGTCGGAGCGCTGCGCATGGTGTGGGGCCCTTCCGCGGCAGTCGGGTCAGGTGAGGGGGCGGGCCTGCGGTGCGGCCCGGACGGTCTTGCCCGCCGGGGGTCCGGCGGGCCGGCCCCGGTCCTCGGCCGTGGCACCGGCGAGGCGCGGGCCGTGCCGGTGCTCGGGCGGGGCGGTGTTCTCGCCGGGGTGCCCGGCGGGCCGCCGGCGTGACGTGTCCCGGGTGGCGTCCCGCGCGCGGCCGGACCTCTGTGCACCGCGGGTGATGCGCGGTACCTGCGTGGCGGGCCGGGCGGACGACGGGCACGGTGCCGTCCGGGCATCGTCGAGTGGCCGCCCTGCGGGGCGGGCGGTCGGCCGGACCGTACGCGAAAGCCCGCCGGACGGGCTCGTTCCGGCCGTCTCGGGCACGGCTTCACCGGACGGCCGGAGCATTGAATGCGCAGGTGACGACGGCACGGCAGCTCCCTGATGCAGCGTCAGGACCGGGCGCCCGCCTGGGGGTTGACGCCACGGCTATTATCCACGCAGACAGCGCTCGCGTGCAATTGCACGAGAAATTGCGCGAAAAAAATCGGCCGGGAGCAACGGGGCCGACGAGTCGCGGTCCGCTCCCCCGGACAGCAAGGAGAACGCGGTGCCATCAGTGCGCAACGGAGTGCGGGCCAGTTCGCTGGACGCCCGCTGGAAGAAGAGCCGGCACAGCAACGCCGAGGGCAACTGCGTCGAGGTCGCCCTCGTGGACGGGGGTATCGCGATGCGCAACTCGCGTGATCCGGACGGCCCCGCGCTCGTCTACACCTCCGCGGAGGTCGCCGCCTTCCTGGCCGGCGCCAAGGACGGCGAGTTCGACCACCTGCTGTGACCGGGAGGGTGGGCGGTGGCCGCCGCGGCGGACACCGACGACGAAGCGGAGGCCGACTACCCCATTTCCGCGGGGCCATGCCCAGGAGGCCGACGGGATGAGATAGTGTTTTCATCAAGTCTGCCGGTCTGCTGGGAGCCAGGATGTCCGCCGCGTCGCCTCGCATCTCCCGTCTCGAATCTTATCTGGACCGGACCGAGCCGGCTCCCACTCTGCTGAAGATGCTCGTCGGTGTACAGCTGGCGGGTTTCCGTGAGGACGCCGGTCTCTCCCAGGACCAGGCGGCGCGCGCGCTGGGGTTCAGCGCGGCGAAACTCTCGCGCATCGAGTCGGGCAAGGGCCGCAGGCCGCCGACGGAGACCGACGTCCGGGCCCTGCTGAAGCTCTACGGCACCGACGCCTACGAGGCCTCGGTGCTGCTGAAGCTGTTGGGGCGCGCCGGCGAGCCGGGCTGGTGGCAGCGGTACGACAAGCGCCTGATGCCCGAGTGGTTCGACCGTCTGGTCGGTCTCCAGGAGGCCGCGACGACCATCCGGACCTTCGAGATCCAGTACGTCCCCGGTCTGCTGCAGACGGCGGCCTACACCCGTGCCGTGGTCGAGCGGGGTCTGCCGAACGCGCCCGCGGGCGAGGTCCAGCGGCGCGTCGAACTGCGGATGCGGCGCGCTCAGTTGCTGCTCCGGGCGGATGCGCCGCAGCTGTGGGCGATCGTCGACGAGTCGGTGCTGCTGCGGGTGCTGGGCAGCCGTGACGTCATGCGGGAGCAGCTCGAGCATCTTGTCGAGATGGCCGGACGGCCCCATGTGACACTGCAGATCGTGCCGTTGGACGTGACCAACGCGTCGGCGCCCGCGATCCCGGTGACCTATCTGCGGTTCGGCGGCAGCGACCTGCCCGACGTGGTCTACCTGGAGCACATCAGGAGCGCCAACTTCCTCGAGGACCGGGACGAGACCGAGGAGTACCGGGTCGCGCTGGACCGTCTCGCGGACGAGGCGCTGACGCCGCGCGAATCGCTGGAGCTGCTGCGCAAGACGATCGCGGAGCGTTACGCCGCGAAGTGAACGGCCGTGCGCCCCGCTTCCGCGGTCGCGCACGGCCCGGAGTCGTGCTCCCCGCCCGGCGTCTAGCGGATGCGGCCCAGGCCGCCGAACTCGATCCACTCGTCGGTGAGCTGACGGGGCACCACCTCGTTGTCCGGGCGCCAGGTGGAGACTTCCACCAGTCCCGGCTCCAGGATGTCCATGCCCTCGAACCAGGCCTCCACGTCCTTCGGTTCGCGGACGCGGCCCCAGTGCCCCTGCGTCACCTTGTCCATGAACTCCGTGACGAACTTCCGCACCTCGGGGTCCTCGCTGACCAGCTGGCACATCACGGCGTAACTGCCGGGCACGAGCCGCTCGGTCACACGGCGGACCACGGCCGGCGGACCGTCGGTCTCGCTGTCCGGGATGCAGTGGAAGACCGAGTTGAACAGCACCGCCACCGGCTGCGAGAAGTCGATCAGGCGCCGGGTCTCCGGGTGGGAGAAGATCTCCTCGGTCGAGCGCATGTCGGCGTGTATGACGGCGGTGCGGTCGTTCTGGTCGAGCAGGGCCCGGCCGTGGACCAGCACCATCGGGTCGTTGTCCACGTAGACGACGCGGGACTCGGGGGCCACGCGCTGTGCGATCTGGTGCACGTTGTCCTGCGTGGGCAGGCCGGAACCGTGGTCCAGGAACTGGCGTATGCCGTAGTCCTCGGCGAGGACCCTGACGACGCGCTGGAGGAAGCGCCGGTTGTTCAGTGCCAGGCGACGCGTGCTGGGGACGACCTTGTCGAGTTCCTCGACCGCCGCGCGGTCGGCCGCGTAGTTGTCCTTGCCGCCCAGGTAGTAGTCGTACATGCGTGCTGCTGTGGGCACGTTGGCGTCGATCTCCGTGGACAGCTGCCTGTCGGCTTGCATCTTTCCCCCAGCTCGTACTGCGCCAACTGCACTGGCATGACAGAGAGTACATCTTAGAGACGCGGTGGTCAGGTGAACCAGTGGGGTGACCGAGGGGGCCGCCAACACCGCCGGGCGCAAGGTGAGTTGGCGGCCCCTCCCGGGGTCAGCCGCGCTCGGCCAGGTAGGCCTTGATCTGCGGTGCCTCGTGGGCCTCCTCGACGCCGATCAGGCCGCCGACGGCCTTGGCGTCGGGCTTCAGCACGTAGGTGGCGCGGCTCGCGGGCGCGGAGACGTCGGTGAAGTTCTGCGGGGTGCCGAGGCCGGTGTCGGCGTTCGCCTGCGAACGGTGTGCCTTGACCACGTCCTCGCGGGTGAGGCTGCCGGCCTCGCACGCCTTCTTCAGGTCGGCGCCGATCAGCTGGGCGGCGTTGTAGCCGGAGAGCACGCCCGAGTCGACCGGGGAGCCCGGGTACTTCTTCCCGTAGGAGGCGACCATCTTCTGGACGCCGGGCAGGTCCGAGCTGGTGGCCGGGGCCGCGCTGACCACGTGCACCATGGCCTCCAGCGCCTTCGCCGCGGGGGTCTTCATCAGCTGCGGGGCGTAGCCCGGCGCGCTGCTGACGATCGGCACCGTCAGGCCCTTGGAGGCGGCCACGCCGGCGAGGGAGGCGGTCTGGGCGGGGCCGGCGCTGATCAGGACGGCCTTGACGCCGGCCTTGCTGAGCGCGGAGACCTGGGCGGACAGGTCGGTGTCGGTGGCCTTGATCTTCTGGCCGGCCACCTTCATGCCGGCCTTCTCGGCGGCCCACGTCGAGCCCTCCAGAGCGTTGGCGCCGTAGTCGCCCTCGAAGTAGACGTGGCCGATGGTGTCGCCCTTGGCGATCTTCTTGGTGCGGGTGAGGAAGTCGACGGCGGCGATCATGTCGAGGTCGTAGGTGGTGCCGAGGACCTGGACGGAGTCCCTGCCGAGCAGGGAGGCGGCCCAGGCCTGCGGGAAGGTCAGCAGGTGGTCGCGTTCGATGTCGTCGAGCAGGGCCGCGACCACCGGGGAGCCGATGACCTGGGGCAGGGCGACGACGTCCGGGGAGATGTCGGCGTAGGCGGTGACGGCCTTCTGCACGTCGTAGCCGTGGTCCTTGACGACGATCTCCACCTTGCGTCCGCAGATGCCGCCCGCGGCGTTGGTCTCGTCGGCCCACATCTGCTGGGCCTGGACGATGGACTTGCCGAGGGTGGCGTAGGGGCCGGTCAGGTCGGTCAGGGCGCCCAGCCTGATCGTCTTCTCGGTGACTCCGGGTCCGGCCTTGACGCCGTCGGCCGCGTCGCCGGTGCTCTTGTCGTCGGCCTTGGAGCTGCAGGCGGTGCCCGCGAGCAGCACGGCGGCCAGGGCCGCGGCCAGGGCGGCGGTCCGGGTGGTGGTCCGGGTGGTGCGGGACCTCGGGTGCGTGGCGTTCACGGGGTGTGCTCCTTGGCTCGTGCGGTGGTGGCGGAGGTGGTCGGGGATGTGGTCGCGGTGCCGGGCGGGCCGGAGGCGGAAGGCCTGTGGCGCAGCCGGGCGCGGGTCCGGCGGGCCAGGCCGTGCAGGCCGTCGGGGGCGTAGAGGAGGATCACGACGATCGCGGCGCCGTAGAGGTAGCGGGCGGCCTCGGTGGGGCCGAGCGAGCCGTCGCCGGAGCCGGGGGCCGCGACCAGGGGCAGCTGGTCGGCGTAGCGCGTCATCAGCAGGGGCAGCGCGGTGACGAAGACGGCTCCGGCGGTGGCGCCGGCGACGGAGCCCAGGCCGCCGATGACGATCATGGCGAGGTAGTCGACGGAGAGGGCGAGGGAGAAGTAGTCGGGCACGACGCGGCGGAAGGAGAGGGCGAGCAGCACCCCGGCGAGGCCCGCGTACATCGAGGAGACGACGAACGCCGCGGAGCGGTACCTGGCCACGTGGACGCCCATCACACAGGCCGCGGTCTCGCTGTCGCGCAGTGCCACCAGGGCCCGTCCGGGCCGTCCACGCAGCAGCCCGCGGGCGGTGAACCAGGTGACGGCGAGCAGGACGAGGCCCAGGTACCAGAGCCGTTCCTCGGCGCCGAAGGGCACGCCGAGCACGGTCAGTTCGGGGTCGGACTCGGCGAACGTGAATCCGCCGATCTCCAGCGGCGGCACCGAGCGTCCGTTGAATCCGCCGGTGACGGAGTCCGCGGTGAGCAGGACGTGGTGGCCGAGGAAGACGAGGGCGAGGGTGGCCACGCCCAGGTAGATGCCCTTGACCCGGCCGGCGACGGGGCTGAACAGGCCGCCCGCGGCCCCGGCGAGCAGGACGGCGAGGACGGCGGCGAGCGCGGGCGGCAGGCCGGGGCCGGGCTCGCCGGCCAGCCACACGTAGCCGTAGGCGCCGACGGCGAGGAAGAAGGCGTGCCCGAGGGAGAGCTGGCCCGCGGTGCCGCTGAGCAGGCCGAGGCCGACGGCGCCGATGGCCGCGGCCATGGAGAACAGGCCGATGCGCAGCCAGAAGGCGTCCAGGTAGAAGGGCAGGGCGCACAGGAGGAGGGCGGCCGCCAGGGGCGCGCCGCGCCCGCGGAGGCCGGAGCGGAGGTCAGACACGGGCGGCTCCCTTCGCTGCGAACAGTCCGGTGGGACGCACCAGGAGGACCAGCACCATCACCGCGTACGGGGCGACGTCGCCGAACCCCTCGCCGAGGACGTGCAGGTCGGACTGGTAGCCGGCGACGAACGCCTCGGTGAGGCCGATCAGCATGCTGCCGACCAGGGCGCCGACCGGCGAGGCCATGCCGCCGAGGATGGCGGCCGGGAAGGCCTTCAGGGCGATCTGGCCGGTGGTGCGCTCCAGGCCCGGTGCCGGGAAGGCGACGAGGAAGACCGCGGCGAGCGCGGCGAGGGCGCCGGCCAGGCACCAGGCGACGGTGCGGATCCGGGTCAGCCGTACGCCCATGAGGGCGGCGGCCTCGGCGTCCTCGGCCGCCGCACGCAGGGCGAGGCCCCAGGGGGTGAACCGGAAGAGGGCGAAGGCGCCGCCGATGGCCACGGCGGACACCAGGATCGCGGCGACGCGGCTGTCGGCGATCGTCACCGGTCCCAGGTCGGTCACCGCGTCGCCCCAGGGGTCGCCGAGGGGCAGCAGGTCGCCGCCGATGCGCCGGGCGAGGTCGGTGACCAGGACGATGTCGATGCCGATGGTCACGATGGTCTGCACATGGGCGCCGTGGGCGTCCTGCTCCCCGCGCTGGAGGAGCAGCCGGTCGAGCGCGCCGGCCACGGCGGCCGTGACGACGACGGCGAGGGCCAGCGCGCCGGCGAAGCCGAGGTCGTCGTGGAGGACGGCGACGAGGTAGCCGCCGAGCAGGAGCAGGGAGCCGTGGGCGAAGTTGAGGACGCCGGAGGCCTTGAAGATGGTGACGAAGCCGAGCGCGATCAGGGCGTAGACCGAGCCGAGGGCGAGGCCGTTGAGGAGGTTGTCGAGGAAGCCGTTCACTCCGCGTCCTCCCCGGTGGTGTCGATGGTGGCGGCGGTGGTGGTGCCGGTGCCGAGGTAGGCGCGCAGCACCTCGGGGTCGCGGCGGACCTCGTCGGGGGTGCCGTGGGCGATGGCCCGGCCGAAGTCGAGGACGGTGACGTCGTCGGCGAGCCGCATGACCAGGCCCATGTCGTGCTCCACCAGGACGACGGACAGGCCGAGTTCGGCGCGGACCTCCCGGACCACCTCGGTCATGCGGACGCGTTCGGCGGCGTTCATGCCGGCCACGGGTTCGTCGAGCAGCAGCACACGGGGCTCCAGGCAGAGGGCGCGGGCGAGTTCGACCCGCTTGCGGTCGCCGTAGGACAGCAGGGCGACGGGTGAGTCGAAGTGGGCTCCGAGCCCGGTGAGTTCGGCGATCTCCCGGGCCTTGGCGAGGTGCTCGCGCTGCTCGCGCACGGCGCGCGGCAGACGCAGGGCGCTGGCGGCGAAGCCGGCGCGGGACAGGGCGTGGCGGCCGAGCATCAGGTTGTCGGCGACGGTGCCCTGGGTGGTGACGATGTTCTGGAAGGTGCGGGCGACGCCGAGGGCGGCGATGCGGTGCGGGGCGAGCCGGGTCAGGTCGGTGTCGCCGAGCCGCACGGTGCCCGTGGCGGGCCGGTACAGGCCGGACAGGACGTTGAAGCAGGTGGACTTGCCGGCGCCGTTGGGGCCGATGACGGCGTGCACGGTGCCGGGGGCGACCGTGAAGGAGACGCCGTCGAGGGCGGTGAGGCCGGCGAAACGGACGGTGACGTCGCGCACTTCGAGCACGGGGGGTGCGGTGGGTGCGCCGGTCGTGGGGGCCGCGGTGGCCGCGGTGGTCCGGGGGGTCATGCCGCCCCCCGGTCGTCGGTGGTCCGGTCGGTGGTGGTCCGGTCGGTGGCGGACCGGTCGGTGGCGGGCTCGTCTTCCGCCGGTTCGTCGCCGTCGGTCTCACCCAGGTAGAGGCGGCGTACGGCGTCGGTCCGCGCGAGTTCGCCGGCCGGGCCGGACAGGCGGACCTCGCCGACCTCGAGGACGTGGGCGTGGTCCGCGAGGGAGAGCGCCATGCCGGCGTTCTGCTCGACCAGCAGGACGGCGGTGCCCTGCGAGTTGATCTCGCGGACCACCTCGGTGATCCGGTCGACCATCAACGGGGCGAGTCCCAGGGAGGGTTCGTCGAGGAGGAGCAGACGGGGGGCGGCCATCAGGGCGCGGCCGATGGCCAGCATCTGCTGCTCGCCGCCGGACAGCAGACCGGCGGCCTGGCGGGTGCGTTCGGCAAGGCGCGGGAAGAGGGTGAAGACCCGGTCCCGGGCCTCGCGGACCTGATACGGGGCGCGCCGGTCGAGGCCGAGGCCGCCGGCCCGCAGGTTCTCGTCGACGCTGAGCCCGGCGAACACCCGCCTGCCCTCGGGCACCTGTACGACACCGGCGCGTACGGCGGCGACCGGGTCACGGCCGTCCAGGACCGTGTCGCCGTAGCGGACGCGGCCGGCCGTGATCGCGCCGCGGTGCAGGCGCAGGGTGCCCGACACCGCCCGCAGCAGGGTCGTCTTGCCGGCGCCGTTGGCGCCGAGCAGCGCGACGACGCCGCCGTGGGGGACGGTCAGGGACACGGAACGGAGGGCGGACAGTGCGCGCCCGTACGTCACGTCGAGGCTCTCGACGTGCAGCGCGGGCTCACCGTCCGGTGGTGCTGCGGGCATCGCGGCTCCTGAGGACCGTGCCGGAGCGGCACGGTGACGGGGAAAGAGGGGGCCTCACGACAGCACGGGTGCCGGGGGCCGTACAGGGGGTTCACACAGGGTCGCTGCGGCGTCCCAGTCCGGGGGCGGCGAGTCTGTGCGGATGCCCAGGGGTGCGGGCCGGGGGTGGGTGGGCTGCTCTGTGCGGGCAGGGTGTCCGGTGTGGACGCGGGCGCGGCGGTGGGTGCGCTGCCCGGCGTGAGCGGGGTGCCTCCCCCGGAGGGGGGACCCTCAGCGCCCTGGGGGTCCCTTCCAGGCCGTTCAGGCACTGGGGGAGGCACGACTTGCCCGCAGCTGGGGCGGCACAGCAGTGGCCCGCAGCCGGGGCGGCGGGCCGTCCGCGTCCGGTGCCGGTGAGGTCAGGGGTGGAGGAGGCGGTGGGCGGTGAGGGCGAGGCTGATCTCGACCACGTCGGCCGGGCGGGCCAGGGAGCGGCCGGTCAGCTGTTCGCAGCGGCGCAGCCGGTTGAGGACGGTGTTGCGGTGGCAGTAGAGGCGCTCTCCCGCCCGCTGCGCCGAGCCGTCGCACTCGAGCCATGTCGTCAGGGTGTCCAGCAGGACGTCCCGGTCGGCGGGCTCCAGCCGCAGCAGCGGGCCGAGCACCCGGCCGGCGAGGGCCCGGCCGAGGTCGGGGCCGGAGACGACCAGGGCGGCGGGGAGGTGCTCGGCCAGCCGGACGGTGCCGCCGCCCTCGGGGCAGATGCGCAGGGCGGTGTCGGCGAGCTCGCGCGCCTCGCCGACGGCGGCCAGTCCCTCGACGGCGCTGCCGACGCCGATCCGCAGTCCCGGGACCGTGTCGCCCGGGACCGGCGGCTCCTCGTCCCCGGCGCCGAGCAGCACGATGCCGTGGTCCACCTCCGCCCCGGTGTGCCAGTGGACGCGGACCCCCTCCGGCACGACGGCGGCACGGGCGGCGGCGGAGCGGACGGCCGCGGAACGGACGGGATACGCGCCGGCGACCGCGACGACGGCGTACCGGCCCTGTTCCGGCAGGTCCAGCGTCTGCGCCGCCTCCGGCAGATCGGCGATGCGGCTCGTGCCGTCGAGCAGACCGGCCGCCAGCAGCCGGGCCCGGTTCTCACGGCGCCGGCTCAGCTGCCACTCGGTCTGCCGGTAGGCGTCCGCGACGAGCGTGCAGTGCTCGTCGACGAAGTTCCACACGTCGGCGGCCACGTGCACCAGCAGCCGGACGTCCTCGGGCGCGATGCGCGAGGTCTCCTCGACCAGCCGCTGCCACACCAGGGACCCCCCGAGGCGGAAGGCGTGCAGCAGGGCGTCCAGCGGCAGTCCCTGTTCGGCGCGGGTGGTGCCGATCCGCCAGGAGCAGCGGCGGGCCGCCTCCCGGGCGCCCCGCGGATCGAGCAGCGAGGTCACGCTGTGCCGCAGTGAGCGGTGCACCTCCTGCCAGGTCACGGTCGGGTCCCTGGTCAGGGCGGTGCGGTACGCCGGTTCCTGCTCCCGCAGCAGGGCCACCAGCCGGTCGGTGAGCCCGGGCAGGTCGTCCAGCAGGAGGCGGGCCGCCCGGTGCAGGACGCGCAGGGCGTCGGCGTCCATGAGCGAGGCGACACCCGGCGTCCTCGGGCGCGGAACGGGCGTCAGTCCGGCGGTGCGGATCGCTGCTCGTGACCGTACGGCGTGCTGCATCGCGGTCCTCCCCGGGTCAGGGCTTGCGGGGGCGGCCCCGGCGGGCCGTCCGCCCGCGCCGGGCCTGCCCCCTGACTCGTCCTGCCCCGAAGGATGGCATACCGTCCGGTCGGTCCCTAGGGTTGTGCACCGGTCTTTTCGGCGCGTTGTGCCTGTTCCTCCTGTTCCGCCTGCCCGATCAGCCGGGCGAGCTCCAGCCGGGACCGTACGCCGAGGGCCGCGAAGACCTTGCGGAGGTGGTAGTCGACGGTGCGGGTGCTCACCGCGAGGCTCAGCGCGACCTCCCGGTTGGTGGCGCCCTCGGCGACCTGCCGGGCGATGCGCAGCTGCTGCGGCGTCAGCCGGGTGAGGGCCCCGGCCCCCGCGGTTCCCTGCGAGGGCGCGCCGAGGGCGCGCAGTTCGCCGCGCGTCTGCTCGGCCCAGACGCCGGCGCCGCACCGCTCGAAGCCGGCCAGCGCGGCGCCGAGGCGGACGCGTGCCTCCCGAGGCCGGCGCCGCCGGCGCAGCCACTTGCCGTACAGCAGCGTGGTGCGGGCCCGTTCGAAGTCGCCGCCCGCCTCGTCGTGCCGGGCGAGGGCGCGCAGGTACAGGGCGTCGGCCTCGTCCGGCGGGGCCAGCAGGGCGCGGCAGCGGGCCAGTTGCGCGGCCGCCTGCCGGTCGGCGCCGAAGGCCGCCCAGCCGGCGAAGTCCGTCATGAGCGTGCGGGCGTCCTCGTGCCGGCCGGCGAGGACGGCGGCCTCCACGAAGCAGGGCACGGCGAGCCGCCACACCGCGAAGTGCCCGCGTCCGGGGCCGGGCAGGACGAGGAGGCCGAGCCGGTCGGCGGCGTCGAAGGGGCGGCCGCGTCCGAGGTCGGCGCGGGCGGCGGCCCACTCGGCCAGGGTGGCCGTCTGGGCCAGCCCGTGCCGGCGGGCGGTGGCCAGCGCGGCCGTCACGTGCCGGGTGACGACGTCGGGCTCGTCCTCGATCGACGCCGCGAGGGCCAGCACCGCGTGGTGCTGGGCCGCCGTGTTGCACCGGCCGGCCCGCAGCGCGGCGCGCAGACCCTCCTCGGCGTGGGCGCGGGCCTGCGGGTGCCGGCCGGCGCGCAGTTCGGCGTAGGCGAGGTACTCCAGGGCCTGCGGGACCAGCGCGTCCGTCCCCAGGTGGCGGGCGGCGGCGAGGGCCCGCGCCCCGGCCCGGCGGGCGGCGTCCACCTCGCCCAGCAGCAGCGCGGCCGCGGCGGCCCGCAGCAGATTCTCGGGGCGCTCGTCGGCCCGGGCCCGCGCCACCACGTGCCCGAGCGGTACGGCCGCCCGGTCGAGCCGGCCCTCCAGCAGCGCCCGCAGGCCGGCTCGGTGGTCGCGCACGGGGTCGGACGGCGGCGGGGCACCCGGCGCGGCATGCGGTGCGCCGGGTGCCGCGGTGCCCGGTGCGGCGTCCGGCGGCGTGGTCGTGGTGCGCGGCGGGTGCCCGTGGGGCGGGCCGTCGCCGGGCCGGGCCGAAGGGCAGGGGACCGGGCCGGGTGCCGGGTCGGGTGCCGGGCCGAGGGTGGTCAGGCACGCGGTCAGGTCTCCGGCCGCCCAGGCCGCGTCGACGGCGGCCATGAGGGCGGCCGCCGCCCGGTCGGGTGCCTCGGCGGCGAGCAGGGAGGCGGCCAGCAGCAGGGACTGGTGGGCGTCACCGACGGGCCCGTCCCCCAGTTCCGTGAGTCCGCGCACCAGCTCGGCGCGGCCGCGCACCACGGCGGGCGCGGTGCAGCCCAGCGCGGCGGTGAGCAGGGGACGTACCCGGTCCGGGCGGCCGGCGCGGAGTTCCTGCTCGGCCGCCGCCGTGTACCGCTGCGCGCGTACGGCCCCGTCGGCCGACAGCTCGGCGGCACGCGCGTACGCCGCGGCGCGCAGCCGGTGCGAGGCCCCGGCCGCGCCGGCCGCCGCGTCCGCGAGCGGACCGGCCAGGTCCGGTGCGGGTCCGGCACCGGTCAGGGTCCAGGAGCGGTGCAGCAGCGCGGGCAGCCGGTGTCCGGCGGCCTCCAGTACGCCGGCCAGCGCGCGGTGGGCGGCGCGGCGCCGGTCGGGTGCGGCGGTGGCGTGGACGGCGCGGCCGGCCAGCGGGCTGTGGAAGCGGACCCGCCCCTCGGTGAGGGCAAGCAGTTCGGGCGGCGGTTCCAGGCACGGCTCCCGCCCCGCGCCGGCCGGCCCCAGGCGCCGTACGGCGCGCAGGACCAGGTCCGCGTCGGCGTCCGGGGCGTCGGGGACGTCCGCGGCCCGCGCGGCCGCCGCCACCGTCAGCAGCAGGTCCCGCGCGTGCGGCGGCAGCCCGGTCAGGGCGGCGCCCGCCACGGCCGCGAGCGTCCCGGCGTCGGCCAGGGGCCTGGGCAGTGGCCGGTGTCCGCGCAGTTCGGCGGGCGACAGGCGGCGGACCAGGGCGAGCAGCAGTCCCGGGTTGCCCTCCGCCTCGGCCAGCAGCGCCGCGCGCACGGCCGGGTCGGCGGCGCCGTCGGTCGCCTCATCGAGCAGCGCGCCGGCCTGCGGCGGCGTCAGCGGGTCCAGGCGTACGACGGGCAGGCGGGCGAACTCCGGGTCGACGGCCCGGTACCCGGCCACGGAGAGGAGCAGGCCGATCCGGTCGGCGGGACGCAGGCGTTCGGCGGCACCGGCCAGGGCGGCCCGTGCCGGGGGTTCCCACAGGTGTACGTCGTCGGCGCACACGAGCAGCGGCCCGCCGCCGGCCGCCGCCCGCAGGGCGGTGAGCAGCTGCCCGGCCGACTCCGGCGGGCGCGGGCACCTCGCCGCGTCGAGGCGCAGTACGGGGCCGGCCGTGAAGGAGTGTGCGGCCCACCGGAGGAGGGTGGTGCGGCCGGTCCCGGGTTCACCGGTCACGACGAGGTGCCCGCCGCGGGTGCGCAGCCGGTCCGTCAAGGCGTCCACCACCTGCCTCCGGGCGTCCCGGCCGTGGATCCGCGCGGCCGTGCGTACGGTCGTCTCTGCGGTCATCCCCGGGAGGTTACGCGCGCGTAACCGGATGCGGAAGCCATCGGTCCAGGCCCCGTCCGCGCCGGTCCGCACGCGTTCCGGCCGCTCCACCAGCGGTTCGGTCCCGCCGGGCCGGAACAGGGTGTGTGCCGCCGCCCAGCGCGCCGGCCGCCGGGCCGTGCCGGGGCACAACGCGCCGGCGGCGGCCGCGCCGTGCGCGCGACCGCCGCCGTCCGTGCAAAGGAGTTGCGGAGGGGGTGTCAGGAGCCGTGCGGGCAGTTGCCCCGGTACTCCTCGATGGTCAGGCTGGGCCGCGGCAGCGGGCAGAGGAACTGCTCGTAGCGGGTGTCGTTGTCGATGAACCGCTTGAGCCAGGAAATGCTGTACTTCGCGATGGTCGTGTTCGACGTGTTCGGTGCGAAGTGGGTGGCGCCGTTCAGCTCCAGGTACGCCCGGTCGGTGGTGGCGGGCAGGCTGGAGTAGAAGGGCTCGGAGTGGGAGGCGACCGGGGCGACGGAGTCGCCGTCGGCCCCCACGATGAGCGTCGGGGTCCTGACCTCCGGCCAGGTCTTGTCCAGGTTCCAGGGCGTGAGGGGGATCGCGGCCTGGAGCGAGGGCCTCGACTTGGCGGCCTCGAGCGCGCCGCCGCCGCCCATCGAGTGCCCCATCACGCCGAGCCGGCTGCTGTCGATCCGGCCGCGCACGGAGCTGCGCTCGGTGAGGTAGTCCAGCGCGGCGAGCAGCTGGCGGCCCCGGGAGTCGGGCTGGTCCATGGTCGTGAGGGTGTCGATGGTGAAGACGACGAAGCCCTGCGAGGCCAGGCGCGGGCCGAGCCAGGCGATGGAGGACTCGTACGCGGTGAAGCCGGGCGAGATCACGACGGCGCCGAACGTGCCGTCGCCGGTGGTGGTCGGGTAGTGGATCGTGCCGCCGCCGAAGCCGGTGACGGCGAGCGAGGAGACGTTGGTGTCCGCCACGGCGTAGGGGCCGCGCAGGGCCTCGATGCTGGAGTTCGTGGGCGCCGGGCCGCGCTCGTACGGGTTGTCGGCGGCGTGGGCGCCCGGGCCGGTGAGGGTGCCGAGCATGACGACGGCGGTGGCGAGTGCCGCCGTGACACCGGCCAGCCGCCGGCGCGTGCCGCTGCCGCGGGAGGCGGCGGGGGTGTGAGGGTGCTGTTGCACGACGAGTCGTCCTCTCTGTCCTGGCGAGCCGCCCGGCCGGTGGTCGCACACGTCCCGGAACGCGTGGGGTCGCGTCCGGCACATCCACCGGAGGGCCTCGCCGATGAGCTGGCGGTGCCACTGTCGACGGGCGGGGCGGCCGTGCGGATCAGCAGAATCACCGGTCTCGTGGGAGGACGGACGGAGGCGGAGGGTGCCGGGCCCGCGGACTTGCCGGGGTGCCCGGCGCGTGTGACAGGCTCGGTGGTGCCCGCGTGCCGGCCGGCGCCGGGTTCACCGTGGGAGAGGCGGCGGCATGCGCATCGGACTGCTCGGTACGGGCCCCTGGGCCAAGAGGACGCACGCGCCGGCCCTGAGCCTGCACGACGGCGTGGACTTCGCCGGTGTGTGGGGGCGCCGGCCGGACGCCGCCGGGGAACTGGCGGAGCGGTACGGCACCCGGGCCTACGACGACGTGGACGCCCTGCTCGCCGACGTGGACGCCGTCGCGGTGGCGCTGCCGCCGGACGTCCAGGCCGGGTTCGCGGTGCGGGCGGCACGGGCCGGGTGCCACCTGCTGCTGGACAAGCCGCTCGCGGCGACGGTGGAGCAGGGGCGGGCGGTGGCCGAGGCCGCGCGGGAGGCCGGAGTGGCCTCCGTGGTGTTCTTCACGCTCCGGTTCCGGCCCGAGACGCAGGCGTGGATCGCCGAGCAGGCGGACGCGGGCGGCTGGTTCACGGCGCGGGCGCAGTGGCTCGCCGCGGTGTTCACCGGCGACAGCCCGTACGCGCACTCGCCGTGGCGGCGGGAGAAGGGCGCCCTGTGGGACGTGGGCCCGCACGCCCTGTCCGTCCTGCTGCCGGTCCTCGGGGACGTACGGCGGGTGGCGGCGGCCGTGCCCGGCCCCGGGGACACCGTGCACCTGGTTCTCGGCCACGCGGGCGGGGCGTCCAGCACGCTCACGCTGAGCCTGACGGCACCGCCGGCCGCGGCGGGCGCCGCGGTGGAGCTGCGGGGCACGGCCGGTGTGGCCCAGCTGCCGCAGGCCTCCGAGGGCCCGGTGCCCGCACTGCAGCGAGCCGTGGACGCCCTCCTGGCCGCCGCACGCACCGGAAACCCGCACCCGTGCGACGCCGCCTTCGGACTCAGGGTCACCGAGATCCTGGCCGGAGCCGAGTCCCTGCTGGGCGACGCACGCTGAGACCGGTCAGCCGCCGCCGTCCCGCTCGGCCAAGGCGAGTTCGCGGGCGAACAGGTCCTGGAGGGCGGCATACGCGGCCCCTGGGGCGAACCGGCCCGAGAGCCAGGGGAAGTCCGCGTCGTCGACGACGATCCCGCCGGCCTCCGCTCCCGTCACGTCCCGCACGCGCCAGACCCCACGCTCGAACCCCACGCCGCTCCCCGCCCCTTCCGCCGACCTCGCTACGGGCAGCGTGCCACCCGGCACCGGGCGGCGGAGCGACGCGGCATCGCCCGGAGGACGGCAGGGCGGCGGGTCAGGCCGCCGGCCGGATGCGGTCCGCCGTCCGTTCCCGGAGTGCGGCCGCGAGCCTGTCGCGGACCTCGGTCTGGGCGGCGATGCGTTCCTCGAGGACCGCCAGCCGTTCCCGCGCCACCCGCAGGCCCTTGTCCGAGGGCGGGCCCGCGGTCACGTCGCCGTCCAGGCACGGCAGGAACACCCGTACGTCGTCCAGGGTGAGCCCGACAGCCAGCAGGCTGCGGATGTTGCGGACCCGTACCACGGCCTTCTCGTCGTAGACGCGGTAACCGTTGTGCTCCCGCTCGGAGGAGATCAGCCCGGCCTGCTCGTAGTGCCGCAGGGCACGAGCGGTCGTCCCGGTCTCCCTGGCCAGTTCCCCTATGCGCACCAGCCCCACCTCCCGGAGCATCCTTATCACGCCACGACCGCCCCGCCGTCGACGGGAAGAACAACCCCGGTGACGAA
Source organism: Streptomyces sp. NPDC006384 (assembly GCF_042870695.1). Lineage (NCBI taxonomy): Bacteria > Bacillati > Actinomycetota > Actinomycetes > Kitasatosporales > Streptomycetaceae > Streptomyces > Streptomyces sp. NPDC006384. The sequence goes on along the minus strand of NZ_JBIAHR010000010.1, from coordinate 207,824 downwards.
CGACGCGGCGGGAGCGGCGAGTCGGGTGATCGCCCAGGCCACCTCCTCGGGCCGGCCGATCCGGCCCAACGGTGTGTGCGCCAGCTGCCACTGCCGCACCGCGGCCACCCGCTCCGGTGACAGGCCCTGGTGCTCGCCGATGGGTGTGTCGATCGCGCCCGGGGCGACGGCCACCACCCGGACTCCGCGCGGGGCCAGTTCGACCGCCCAACTGCGTGTCAGCAGTTCGAGGGCGGCCTTGGTGGCGGCGTAGACCGAGTTGCCCGGCCAGGCGCGCTGTCCCACCGACGTACTGACGTTGACGATCACCCCGCCCGCCGTCTCCAGGTACGGCAGCGCGGCCTGGGTCAGCAGGACGGGGACGACGAGGTTCGTGGCGAGCTGGGCGGTGATCTGCTCCGTGTCCAGTGCGCCGAGGCCGGCGCCGCGCACGATGGCGGCGTTGTTGACCAGCACGTCCAGCCGGCCGTGCCGTTCCACCACCGCGCGGACGATCCGCTCGGGCTCGCCCTCGGCGGTGATGTCGGCCGTCAGGGGTGTGATCCGGTCGTGGGCGGACGCCGTCTCCTCGAGCGGGTGGTGCCGGCGGCCGACGGCGACGACGTGGGCTCCTTCGGCGGCGAAGGCCCGGGCGGTCGCCCGGCCGATGCCGGTGCCGGCCCCGGTGACGACGACGGTCCTGCTGCTCCGCGGTGCGGTGGTCTCCATGCCGCAGATCGTGCAACCCTGCCGCCGGCGGCAGGGTCAACCCGTCGGGCCCCCGGTCAGCGGGCGGCCGTCTTCGAGGCGGTGCGACGGGTGCCGGAGTTCGCCGCGCCGGCTGTGGACGACCGCCGCGTGATCGCTCCCGGGCACGGCCTGGACGCCGGGCTGTTCCCCGGGGACTGCCTCGCCCCGTACATCGACGAGGTGTGGAGCACGTACACCGGCCGCGACCTCACGGTCACCACCGGCGCGGGCACGTTCACGGGCCGGGTGCGCGGCGACCGGCCGAGCTTCGACGGGCCCGCCCGGGTGTCCTTTCGCCAAGCCGTCCGCCCGGGACGTCCTGTCAGGACACCGCCCCGACCGGGATCCGGCTGACGCTCACCGCGTTCCAGCGGGCCGCCGCGAGCGGCACCGTGCCGCCGGTGCGCACCGGCGGTACGGCCTCAGCGGCTCACGGTGGTCACCCGTCCCATGTGCGACAGCTTCTCGGGGTTGCGCACGTGGTAGGCGCCGGTGACACGGCCGCCCTCGACCCGTACCGCCATCACTCCGTCGATCTCGCCGTCGACCCGGACCAGCAGGCCCGGACCGCCGTTGACCTGCACCACCTCGACCGACCTCGTGGCCTCGCGCCGCCACCAGCCGGCCGCCAGCAGGCGGGCCACCCTGTCGGCACCCACGACGGGCCGGGGCAGGGCGTGCTTGATCCCGCCGCCGTCGCTGAGGGCGACGACGTCCGGTGCCAGGATGTCGATCAGGCTCTGCAGGTCGCCGGTTTCGACCGCGCGCTGGAACGCCTCCAGCGCGGCGCGGATCTCGGCCGGGGTGACGGCGCCGCGCGGCCGGCGGGCCGCGACGTGGGAGCGCGCCCGGTAGGCGGTCTGGCGCACCGCCGCCGGGGTCTTGTCGACGGCTTCGGCGATCTCGCCGTAGTCCAGGCCGAACACGTCGCGCAGCACGAAGACCGCCCGTTCGACCGGCGCGAGTGTCTCCAGCACCAGCAGCATCGCCATCGACACGCTGTCGGCCAGTTCGACGTCCTCGGCCACGTCAGGCGTGGTCAGCAGCGGCTCGGGCAGCCAGGGGCCGATGTAGGTCTCCTTGCGCCGGCCGAGCGCGCGCAGCCGGTCCAGCGCCTGCCGGGCGACGATCCGCACCAGGTAGGAGCGCTGCTCCCGGACGGTGGCCAGGTCGACGCGGACCCAGCGCAGCCAGGTCTCCTGCAGGACGTCCTCGGCGTCGGCGGCCGATCCGAGCATCTCGTAGGCGACGGTGAACAGCAGGTTCCGGTGGGTGACGAAGACCCGGGTCGCCGCGTCCACGGTGTTCGCCCGGCGGGGACCGCCGGGCCGCCCGGCCGTGTCCGCCGCGAATTCGCTCTGCTGGTCCATACCTGGCTCCCGCCTGTCCGGCCTCGGTCCTGTCACACCCACCGGACGCCGCCGCCCGCCGCCCTGTGACATCCGCGGCGCGTGACCCGCCTCACACATCCCGTGCTGTTACGGCTCCCGGGTCGCCAGCGTCCTGTGGCCGTCGGGAGGCCGCGCCGACGAGCCGCGCGGCACGCGGGACCACGAGTGAGGACGAAGTCATGCCGACCACGAAGGAGCAGGCCGCGGGGGACGACCCGCGCCGTTGGGCAGCGCTGTTCTTCATCGCGCTGGCCCAGCTCATGATCGTCCTGGACGGGACGGTCGTGAACATCGCGCTGCCGTCGCTCCAGCGGGACCTGGGGATCTCCGACGGCGACCGGCAGTGGGTCGTCACCGCGTACACGCTCGCCTTCGGCAGCCTGCTGCTGCTCGGCGGCCGGATCGCCGACGTCGCGGGCCGCAGGCGGACCTTTCTGACCGGTCTGCTCGGCTTCGCCGGCGCGTCGGCGCTCGGTGGCGCGGCGGACGGTTTCGGGACGCTGCTGAGCGCCCGTGCCCTGCAGGGCGGTTTCGCCGCACTGCTCGGGCCCTCCGCACTGTCGTTGCTGACGGTGACGTTCACCCGGCCCGGGGAGCGTGCCAGGGCGTTCGGGATCTGGGGCGCCGTCACCGCCGTCGGCGGCGCGATCGGGCTGCTGGCTGGCGGGGCGCTGACCGCCTACCTGGACTGGCGCTGGTGCCTGTACGTCAGTGTTCCGATCGCCCTGGTCGCGCTGGCCGGCGGCCGGGTACTGCTGACCGAGTCCCGGAGCGGGGCGAGGGCCCGGTTCGACCTCCCCGGCGTGCTGCTGGTGACCACCGGACTGGTCGCGGTCGTGTACGGCACGAGCCGGGCGGAGTCCGACGGCTGGGACTCGGCGAGCGTCCTGGGGCCGCTGGCCGCGGGCGCCGTGCTGCTGGCCGCGTTCGCTCTCGTCGAGAGCCGGGTCTCCCAGCCGCTGCTGCCGCCCCGGCTGGTCGCCGACCGGACCCGCGGCGGCGCCTATCTGAGCGTCGGGCTGGCCATGGTCGGCATGTTCGGGGCCTTCCTCTTCATGACCTACTACCTGCAGGTCGTCAAGGGTTACTCGCCGATGAGGACAGGCGTGGCCTTCCTCCCCATGACCGTCGCCGTGCTCGTGTCGGCCGGCGGTGTCGCCACCCGGCTGCTGCCCAGGGTCCCCCCACGGGCGCTGATCGTGCCGGGCATGTCACTGCTCGCCTCCGGCATGCTGTGGCTGCGCACCATGGAGACCGGCACCTCCTACGCCGAGGGCGTGCTGGTCTCCGGGCTCCTGCTCGGCCTCGGGGCGGGCATGATCATGCCGGTGGCCTTCGACTGCGCCACCCACGGTGTCGACCGGCGCGACGCGGGCGTCGCCTCGGCCGGCGTCAACACCGCGCAGCAGATCAGCAGCTCGGTGGGGACCGCGCTGCTCAACACCATCGCCGCCGGCGCGACCGCGGACCACCTGGCCTCGCACGCCTCGCGGGGCCCGGGTCCGGCGGCGGCCCGGGAGGCGATGCTGGAGGGGTTCGTGACGGCCGGCACCTGGGCCGCGGGGATCCTGCTGGCAGGCGCGCTGGTCGTCGCCGTCCTGATGAACACCCCGCGTCCCGGGCGGCGGGGCGCCGCCGCGGACGCCGGGGACGTACGGGACACGGGCCCGGCGCCCGCTCACCGCTGATGTGTGGTGCACTCCGGCATTGAATGGTGTTATCGGGATAGTCGGGACCGATAGCGTCGCATCGGCGCCGACGCAGCGAACCGGACCGAGGAGCAGTGACATGTCGACGACAGAGCCCGATCCCTCCCGCCCGTCCGCAGTCCGTGCGGACGAGGACCGCATCACCCCGGACGACCGGCTCCACGCCCGTACCGGCACCGAGGTGTCCCCCGAGGACATCGTTCTCGCGGCCGGCCGGGACCTCACCCCGAAGAACCTCGACTGGGCCAGGAACAAGCTGGCCGAGGAGGGCCCCGCCGCCCTCGACAAACTGCTGCCCTGAGCGAACCGCACAACGAGTACGACCGAGTACGAGGGGGTCCCCCGGCCGGACGGCCGGGGGACCCCCTCGTACTCGGTCGGCCCGCTATCTGCCGTCGCCGTCCGGCAGTGCCGTGTCGTCCTCCACGACGTGCACGGCGGCCTCCTCGGCGCCGGCCGCGCCCCCGTCGATGCCGACGTCCTCGGCCACGGCCTCCTTCGTCGTGTCGGTGTGCGCGCCCTCGTCGGGGGCGACCAGGCGGCCGGAGCGGCCGGTGCCCGCCTCGGGGTCGACCGGTTCGCCCTCGCCGCCGGGCTGGTCGCCCACCCCGTCGCCGGCGGGCTGCGACACGTCGGGGACCTCCTGCGCCAGCCGTTCGTCGAGGGTCTCGCCGTCGTGCTGCTCCGCGGCCGTCGTGCCGTGCTTGGTCACACCGAGGGGCTTCTCCGGCGGGGAGTAGCCCTCGTCGAGCATGTCGTCGTAGTCCCGCTCGTCGACGGCGTCCTGGAGGTCGAGGGGCGCGGCGTCCTCCTGCTCCTCGTTGGTTCCGGTGGGCTGGTAGGCGTCGTCGGCCATCGGGTCCGTGCCCATCGCTGCCTCCCTCTCGCGCTGCGGCGGCTCGGTGTTCTGCGTGGTTCTGCGTGCCCGGTTCGCGTTTCCCGTCACGCGATCTTTAACCGTTCCCGGCTGTCACCCCGGTGGCGCGATCCGGACGCTCAGGTCGCCGATGCGGTGCGAGGGCCAGGTGCGGGCGTACGCGGGCGGGGTGCCGCCCGGCCCGGTGACGGCGGCCACGGGGATCCGGCGGGCGGTGTCCAGAATCTCGGCGGGGGTGGTGTTCTCGTTGTTGCCGCTGACCGCGCCGGAGGAGCAGCCGGTGTAGTAGCCGATCGGGATGGCCTCGTGGCCGGTGAGCAGGCAGGGCGGGCGGACGCCGAGGCGGTGCAGGGCGTCCGCGGTGCGGGCCCAGTCCTCGCGGCTCTCGGCGGTGCGGTCCACCAGGTACACGAGGACGACGAGCTGCACCGCGAGGTGTCCGGCCAGGGCGAGGGCGACCAGCGGGGCGCCCACCGGCCGCCACCGGCCGCGGGGGGTGCGGGCCAGGTGCCACAGCGCGTCGGCGACGGGGACGGCCAGCAGGGCGTAGGCGGGCTGCAGGAAGCGGGGCGCCGCGTATCCGATCATGAACAGGTACGGCAGGGCGGCGGTGGCGGCGCAGGCGAGCGGGACGAGCGTACGGGCGGTGCGCCGGGCCCGGACCGCGACGGCCAGGGCGAGGAGGGCGAGGACCGGCAGCAGGAGCCACCACAGGGTGACGGGCGGGGGCGGGATCGATCCGGTGCACGGGCGGCACAGCGCGCGTCCGCCCAGGCTGCGCAGCTGGTCGTCGACGGCGAACTGCAGGCCGAGGCCGCCCTGGACGCGGGAGGCCTCCGCCAGCCGCTCACCGAGGCCGCCGTACCAGGCGTACGCCTCGATCACCCACTCCACTCCCCCGGCCGCGAGGCCGCCCGCGAGGGCGAGCAGCAACCGCAGGTGCCGGCGCGCCAGGGCGAGGAGCAGCAGGGGCAGGGTCACCCAGACGGCGTCGGTGGGCCGCATCCACGCCATGAGGGCGGCGCCGGCCACCACGCCCCACAGCACCGCCCGGCCCGCCCCGTCCCGCCGGGCCCGCAGGAAGCAGCCGACGCAGACCAGCGCGCCGACGGCGACCCAGTAGTTGGGCATGGCCTGCGGGCCGTAGAAGAGGGTCACCCACAGGCCGGCGAAGAGGGCGCCGCCGGTGGCCAGGACGCGGACCGGGAACAGGCCCCGCCAGGCCCGCATCCCCAGGTACAGGCCGGCCCCGGAGAGCACGGCGAGGTAGACGCGCAGCAGTCCGGTGGACGACGACCAGGAGGCGACGGGCGCCACCAGCAGGGAGACCCCGCGGGAGCGCGGGGCGCTGAAGAAGGCGGCCGGGTGGTGGGTGGTGACCTGGCTGACGTAGACGATCTCGTCCCAGCCGAGGCCGAGGCCGGGGCGTACGAGGAGCAGCTGGGCGAGGGTGAAGACGGCGGCCACCGCGGCGAGCGGCAGGTCGCCGCGGAGGCGGCCGGGGGCACCCGGCGTGTCCGCCGCCCGGCGTCGCCGTCCGCCGGTGAGCAGGGCGGTCGCGCCGTCGGCCATCGTGCACTCCTCATCCCCGCCGTCCGCGGGGCCGCTCGAGATCCCACCTCCCGCCGCCGTCGGCGGGAGCCCGGCAACCCGGGGCCGGGGCCAACCTAACCCGCGCGTCACCCGCGCGCAGGCGATCCGCCGACCGCTGGGCGCCGGGCTGCGGTCAGCGGTCGTTCGGGCGGCGGTGCGGGGGCTGCTCGGGGGTGGGGCGCCGCGTGGCCTCGGGGACGGCGCGGGTGACCGGACCGCTGCCGTCGAGGAGCACCGGGCTCCCGTGGTGGTGGATGGTGAGCGGCGCTCCGCTCAGCAGGGTGTACGTCGCCTTGCCTGCGTCGATGTCCACGCTCAGGCACCGGCCGCGGAACTGGAGCCGGAAGGCGAGCCGGCTGAACTTCTCGGGCAGCCGCGGTGAGAAGCGCAGGCTGTCGCCCTCGCGGCGGGTGCCGCCGAAGCCGGCGACGAGCGCCATCCAGGTTCCGGCGAGGGAGGCGATGTGCAGGCCGTCGCGGGTGTTGTGCTCCAGGTCGGCCAGGTCCATCAGGGCGGCCTCGGCGGCGTAGTCGTAGGCCAGGCGCAGATGGCCGGTCTGGGCGGCGACGACGGCCTGGCAGCACGCCGACAGGGAGGAGTCGCGCACGGTCAGCGGCTCGTAGTAGGCGAAGTTGCGGGCGATCTGGTCCTCGTCGCAGTGCGCGTCGAACCAGCTGCCGCAGGTGTACATGGCGAGGACCAGGTCGGACTGTTTGACGACCTGCTTGCGGTACAGGTCGAAGTAGGGGAAGTGCAGCATCAGCGGGTACTGGTCCGCGCCGGTGTGCGCGAAGTCCCAGCGCTGGTGGCGGGTGAAGCCGGCGTCCTGCTCGTGCACGCGCAGCTCTTCGTTGTACGGGATGTGCACGGCCTCGGCGGCGTCGCGCCAGGCGGCGCTCTCCTCCTCGTCGACGCCGAGCCGGGAGGCCAGGTCGGGGTGGCGTTCGCAGGCGTCGGCGGCGTTGAGGAGGTTCGAGCGCGCCATGAGGTTGGTGTACACGTTGTCGTCGGCGATGGCGCTGTACTCGTCGGGGCCGGTGACGCCGTCGATGTGGAAGACGCCGTGGTGGTCGTGGTGGCCGAGGGAGCGCCACAGCCGGGCGGTCTCCACGAGGAGTTCCAGGCCGGTGTCGCGTTCGAAGCCGGTGTCGCCGGTGGCCGCCACGTAGCGCACCACCGCGTGCGCGATGTCGGCGCCCACGTGGAAGGCGGCGGTGCCGGCCGGCCAGTACGCGGAGCCCTCCGAGCCGTCGATGGTCCGCCAGGGGAACGCGGCCCCGCGCAGCCCGAGCTGGGCGGCGCGGTCCTTGGCCGCGGGCAGGGTGGCCTGACGCCAGCGCAGCGCCTCGGCGACGGCCTTGGGTTCGGTGTAGGTGAGCACGGGCAGCACGAACATCTCGGTGTCCCAGAAGGCGTGCCCGTCGTATCCGGAACCGGTCAGTCCCTTGGCCGGGATCGCCCGCTGCTCGGCGCGCGCGCCGGCCTGCAGGACGTGGAACAGGGCGAAGCGGACGGCCTGCTGGATCTCCTCGTCGCCGTGCACCTCGACGTCCGCGTGGGCCCAGAAGTCGTCGAGGTAGGCGCGCTGTTCGGCGACCAGTCCGTCCCAGCCGCTCTGTGCGGCGGCGGCCAGCGCCGCCTCGACCTGGTCGCTCATGGCGGGCCGGGAGCGGGCGCTGGACCAGCCGTGGGCGACCGTCTTCTGCACGCGCAGCCGCTGGCCCGGTTCCAGGACGGAGGTGATCGTCAGCCGGGCCACGTCGACGTTGCTCTCGCTGTCGGTGGTGGTGTGGTCGGGGCCGTCGACGACGTGGTCGGCGGCCACGGCGACCCGCAGGCCGCTGCGCCGGGTGCGGTGGACCAGGCGCAGGCGGGGGCCGAGCGCGAGGTCCTCCTCCGGTTCGAGCGGGGACTTGAGCGCCTTGGCGGTGCGCGGGTCGCCGTCGGGGTCGGGCAGGCTCTCGTTGGTGACGAGTTCGGACTGGATGACCACGCGGGTGCGGCTGTCGACGGGTTCCACCTCGTACTCGACGGCGGCGATGGCCCGTTGGGTGAGGGAGACCAGCCGGGTGGAGCGCACCCGGACGGTGGTGCCGGCCGGCGAGGTCCACTCGCAGACCCGTTCCAGGACGCCGCGGCGCAGGTCGAGGGTGCGTTCGTGCTTGACGAGGCGTCCGTAGCGCAGGTCGAAGGGCTCGTCGTCGACGAGCAGGCGCAGCAGTTTGCCGTTGGTGACGTTGATGACGGTCTGTCCGGACTCGGGGTAGCCGTAGCCGGCCTCGGCGTAGGGCAGCGGGTGGAGTTCGTAGACGCCGTTGAGGTAGCTGCCGGGCAGTCCGTGCGGTTCTCCCTCGTCGAGGTTGCCGCGCCAGCCGACGTGCCCGTTGGACAGGGCGAAGACGGACTCGCTCTGGGCGAGGAGGTCGAGGTTGAGCTCGGTCTCGCGCACCGACCAGGGCTCGACGGTGTAGGTGCGGTTGGTGATCACGCGTGACCCCCGAGCTCGGCGAGGTCCTTGACGACGCGGTCGGCGCCGTGGGCGTACAGGGCGTCGGTCTGGCCGACGCGGTCGACGCCGACGACGTAGCCGAAGTGCCCGGAGCGGCCGGCGTCCATGCCGGCGAGGGCGTCCTCGAAGACGGCGGCGCGGGCGGGTTCGACGCCGAGGTCGCGGGCGGCGGCCAGGAAGGTGTCGGGGCGTGGTTTGCCCGGCAGTTCCCGTTCGCGCGCCACGACGCCGTCGATCCGTACGTCGAACAGGTGCTCGGCGCCGATGGAGCGCAGCACGTCCACGGTGTTGGCGCTGGAGGAGACGATCGCGGTGGCGAGTCCGGCCGCGCGCACCGCGCCGATGTAGCGCAGGGTGCCGTCGTAGGCCTCGACGCCCTCGGTGCGGATCTTCTCCAGGACCAGCTCGTTCTTGCGGTTGCCGACCCCGTTGACGGTCTGTGCGTCGGGCGGGTCGTCGGGGTCGCCCTCGGGCAGTTCGATGCCGCGCGAGGCGAGGAAGGTGCGCACGCCGTCGGCGCGGGGGCGGCCGTCGACGTACTCGTCGTAGTCGGAGTCGGTGAAGGGGCGGAAGTCCGCGCCGTCCCGCTCGCGCAGGAAGGCGTCGAAGGTCTCCTTCCAGGCGGCGGCGTGCACCACCGCCGTCCGGGTGACGACCCCGTCGAGGTCGAAGAGGCAGGCCTGGATGTCGTCGGGAAGTCCGAGCTGCGTCGTCATACCCGTCACCGTTCCCCGCCGGGGCGCGTCCCATCGGGTGGTGCGTCCCACAGGGCGACGGGGCGGCCCTGTGACATGTGCCGGGGCCGTCCGGGCGCGGCCGGCGGGGCGGGGGCCGTCCGGGTGACGGTCCGCCTGGCTGGCACACTCTGCGGTGTGCCGCTGACCTTCGACGACCTCCTCGCCCGGGCCCGTTCGCTCCCACGGGACGGACGGCGCGCGATCCTCGGCATCGCCGGGAGCCCCGGCGCCGGAAAGACGACGCTCGCCGAGGCGCTGGTGCGGGAGCTGAACGGGACCGGCGGCGCATGGGCCGCGCACGTCCCCATGGACGGCTTCCACCTCGCCGACGCCGAACTGGACCGGCTCGGCCGCCGCGGCCGCAAGGGCGCTCCGGACACCTTCGACGCGGCCGGGTACGCGGCGCTGCTGCGCCGTCTGCGCGAGGAGGAGGCGGAGGGCGGCGACACGGTGTACGCGCCCGGTTTCGAACGGGTGCTGGAGCAGCCGATCGCCGGGGCCGTCCCGGTACCGCCGTCGGCCCGGCTGGTCGTGACGGAGGGCAACTACCTGCTGCTGGGCACGGGTGCCTGGGCGCGGGTGCGGTCCCTGCTCGACGAGGTCTGGTTCTGCGAGGTGCCCGAGGAGGAGCGGGTCCGGCGGCTGGTCGCCCGGCACGAGGAGTTCGGCAAGTCCCCCGGGGAAGCGCGGGCCTGGGTGCTCGGCACCGACCAGCGCAACGCCGGTCTGGTGGCGGCGACCCGAGGCCGCGCCGACCTCGTCGTGCCGGCGGGCGCGCTGCCCGGCCCGGATCGCCGGACGGTGTGATCCACCGCGCCGGCGCCCCCCCCGGGGGGGGCGAGCCGCCCCTCGTACCGGCCGCGGCGCTGTGCCGGTGCGTGTCACCGGGCGCATGCGGCCGTCGTGACGGCGCTCCGGGACGGCCCCGCCGTGCCGGCCGGAGCGGCGCTGTCCGGAACGGGGACCGCCGGGTGGTGCGGGCCACGACGGTACGGCGCCGGGCACCGGGTGCGCGTCGCGTGCCGCGCCGGCGGACGCTCCCCGGGTGGTGCCCTGTCCGCGGCGGGATGCGCGGAACCCGCGCCGCTCCTCACGCCGTGCCCGTCGGCGGTCGCCGTACGCGGGACCGGACGGGCGCGGTGCCGTGGGGAGACGGCACGGGGAGCGGCCGCGGCGGCTCTGTCCCGGATGTGCGCGCCGGCGCGCGACGCCGCGGTGCGGTCATTCCTCGTCGTAGTCGTCGGGGCGTACGTGTGCCTCCTCCAGCGCTTCCCGCATGGTCCGGCCGGTGCCGCCGGGCGGGCGGGGCGCGTTCTCCTCCCGCTGTCCGAGAACGTCGTCGGTCGTGTCGGTCTTCGGCCGGTTCTCTTCCGGGACGGTCATGACGGGCTCCTCGTCGAGGGTTCGGGTCCTTGCGTGCGGCGGGTTCCCGCACAGCACGGGGCTACCCCCCTGCGGACGGCACACGGGTCAGGGCCGGCCGGAGAATCGCATACCGACGAGCGGGTCATCACCCCCGGTCCGTGTGCCATGCTCGACGAGTGACGAGCGAGCACGCCACACCGGGGGATTCCGGCGCCGCGCCCGGCCCGGCCGCCCCCGGCCGGATGGCCGCCGCACAGCGTGCCGGGGCGGGCCGGCCGCGCGGTCCGGCCACGGCGTCCGCCGTCGTGGAGCAGGCGAAGGGCGCCGTGATGGCCCTCACCGGATGCTCCGCCGAGGCCGCGCACGAGACGCTGGCCCGGCGGGCGGAGGCCGGGCGGCGCACGCTGCTCGACGAGTGCCGGATCACGCTCGACGCCCTGGCGTCACCGCCCGGCGCGGCGCGCCGCTCCGTCTCCTCCCCCGCGCCCGGGCCCGTTCCGGCCGGTCTCCGCGGCGTCCTCGCCCCGCCCGCCGAGGACCGCCCCGGGAGCGCCGGGTCCGCCGGGACGGACCCCTCCGGCCGGCGGGAGCGGCGGCTGGCCGATCTGCAGCGGCTGGGCGACCTGGGCTGGGCGGACTGGAACCTGGTGACCGGCGAGGCCTCCTGGTCCGGCCAGGTCTTCGCCATCCTCGGACGGGATCCGGCACACGGCCCCGTCCGCCTCACCGGCCTGTCCGGCCTCGCGCTGCCCGACGACGCGCCCCCGCTGGCCCGGGCCGTACGGGCGCTGACGCGCGAGGGACGGCCGTGCGACGTCCCGTTCCGTACGCGGACGTCCGGCGGGGTCCGGCATCTGCGGATCGTGGCCGAGGCCGTGACGGACAGCGGCGGCACACCCGTGGAGGTGCACGGCTTCGTCCAGGACCTGACCGCCCGGCGGCGGGCGGAGCTGGCGCTGGTGGAGAGCGAGCGGGCGATGCTGACCCAGCACGACGTGCTGCTGGCCGAGCGGACCCTGGCCTCCCGGCTGCAGGACGCGCTGCTGCCCCTGCCCCGTGGGTTCGTGCGGCCGGCCGGGCTGCGCGTCGAGGTCGCCTATCTGCCCGCGCAGGCGGGTGTGCAGGTCGGCGGTGACTGGTTCAGCGCCATAGACCTGCCCGGCGGGGACGCCCTGTTCGTCGTCGGCGACGTCGCCGGTCACGGGGTGGACGCGGTCGCCACGATGGCCCAGCTGCGGTTCACCGCGAAGGGCATGGTGGTCACGGGCTCGTCGCCGACCGACGCCCTCACCCGCCTCAACGCGCTGCTGCTGCACTCCCGCGGGGCCCACGGCACCGCGAGCATGGTCCTGGCCCGTTACTCGCCCGGCCGGCGGCGGCTGGTCTGGGCCCAGGCCGGGCATCTGCCCCCGCTGCTGCTGCGCGGCGGTGAGGCGCGCTTCCTGGACCGGCCGAAGGGCGTCCTCCTCGGGGCGACCACCACGCCGGTGTTCGCGGAGGCGGAGTGCGCCCTCGAGCCGGGCGACCGTCTCCTCCTGTACACGGACGGCCTGGTCGAGCGGCCCCCCGACAGCATCGACCGGGGTCTGGAACGGCTCGCGCGCGCCGCGGCGGCCGGCGGGGCCGGCGCCTCGGGCACCCTGGAGCCGCTGCTGACCGCGCTGCTCCCGGGGGACGAGCTGCGCGACGACGTCTGCGTCCTCGACATACGGGTGCCGGACGGTCCGGTGCGACGGCCGTAGCCGGGCGGGTCAGTCCGCCGGGTGGCCCGCGTCGATGGTGCGGGCGTCGCCGAGCCGCAGCAGGGGTCCGCCGGACGACTCGCGCCCGCCCCACTCCACCGGGTCGAGGACGTGTCCCACGTGGTCGCCGCCGGGCACCCGTGCCACGACCCGGCCGACGAACCACGCCTCGGCGTCCTCCAGCAGGACCGCGCCGCCGTACCCGAGGCGCCAGCGGACCCGCGCGAACTTGTCCGCCCGGTCACCGGTCAGCCCGCCGAACACCTCGGCCGTCCCGTACCGGTCGCGGGCGAGCAGGTGGACGGCGAGGTACTCGGCGTCGCGGGCCACCCGGAAGGTCCGGTTGGCCTCGGACAGCCACACGACGAACCGCACGGGTTCCAGCGAGCACTGGGAGGCGAACCCGACGAGACAGCCCGCCCGTTCGCCGCCCGCGGAGGCGGTCACCACGCACATGTCCGGGTCGAGTCTGCCGAGAAACACGTCCATGCCGGCCATGCTAGGCGGGCCCGGTACGGGACACCGGTGCGGCGGGTCCCGCGGGGACCCGGGAGGACGGCCGGGGGCGGACGACGCCCGCAAGGGAACCACATCAAAGGGCACCCAGTGCCTTTACGAGTGACACTGCGTGCCATAACCTGTCCGGCGTGCACGGTGGCACGGTCGCCGCGCACACGCGTGCCCGGGCGACCGCGTACGCGTGATTCCGGCCCGAGTGCAGGGAGTTGAACCAGCGTGTACCACCCCTCAGGAAGCGTCGCCCGGCAGACGGCCGGCTCCGCGACGGGCGTGCTCGACCCCGGGGCCCCGGAGACCGAGGTCATCCATTTCCAGCGCTGCACCTGGTGCGGCACCTCCATGTACCACCGGCTGCTGTGTCCGGTGTGCCGCGGCAGCGACCTGCGGACGGAACGCAGCGAGGGCACCGGGACGGTCCGCCACACCACGGTGGTGCACCGCAACACCCCGGCCGCGCGCAACGTGTCCCTGATCGAGATGGCCGAGGGCTTCGTGGTGCGCGGCCGGGTCATGGGCCCGCTCATCGGCATCCACAGCGGTGACCGGGTGCGGCTGTCCACGGCGAAGGATCCCGTACGCGGCGAGCCCGTCTTCCAGTTGGTCGACGAACCGTACCGGGCCTGGACCTGACGGGGACTCAGGGGTCGAGGGTGATCCGCATCCCCACGGTTCCGTCCAGGCCGCGGCGCAGCCGGCTGCCGAGGAGCGTGAGCCGTCCGACGACGCCGTACTTGCGGGCGATCAGTGCGCGGTAGCGGCCCGCGGTGGCCGGGTCGACGATCTCGGCGGTCGCGGGGACCTGCCCGCCGGTCGGATTGCCGCGCAGGTCGCAGGGGCCGACCAGGACGTCGGCGCGCCTGCGGACGCGCTTGACCTTCCACGAGTCGGCGGCCGTCCACACCCCGAGCGTGTCCCCGTCCCGCACCACCCACACGGGGGTGGGCACGGGTGTGCCGTCCTTGCGGTAGCTGGTGACCAGAAGGTACTTGCCGGCCCCGAGCCGGGCCACTGACGCCTCGTCCATGGCCCGGCAGTCTAGGGCCTGCCGGGGCGATCGGGGCGTCCCGTTCCGGACGGGATCACGCCGCGAGGAGGGCGACGGGAGAGTGACACCCGTCACTGTGCGGATGCCGTACGGCGGGAGGCTTCCGAGGCGCCGGGGAGACCCGGGCGTCGCTCAGGCGGCGTTCGCCGACTCCGGGGCCGCGGCGGCCCACTCCATGACGAGCCGCTGGTACTCCTCGCGCTGCTCGACGCTCAGTGTCCCGCCCGACCGGAGCCACAGGGCCCGGATCTCCTCGTTGACCTCGTCAGCCGATCGCTCGGAAGAAGGTTCAACACTGGTGGACATGGTGTGAAGCATACGGCGCCGGACGTGAAGACGAGGTGAGTAATCGCCAGCTAAACGGACATATCAGACCGTGTTACTGGTCACGTCGATCGCCTCATCTGTCAAGGGCCGTCGGCGAGTTCGTTCGCCCCGTGTGTGTTCTGCCGCACACGGGACGCACGTTCGCCGACGGCCCTCGCCGCCCGGCCGTCAGGTGCCGGGCTTGCGGCCGTAGACGTACACGTCGTCGCCCTTCCGCAGCAGCGACCAGTACTTCCTGGCGTCGGTCCTCGTCATGTTGACGCAGCCGTGCGAGCCCGGCGGGTTCCACATGCTGACGCCGGCCGAGTGGAAGGCCTGGCCGCCGTCGAAGAACTGGCTGTAGGGCATCGGCACGTCGTAGAGGGTCGAGTGGTGGTCGATGTTCCGCCAGTAGACCTTCTTGAGGCCGGTGCGGGTCTCGTGGCCGTCGCGGCCGGTACGGACCGGCACGGGACCGTACACGAGCTTCCTGCCGTCCTGGATCCAGCTCAGCTGGAGGGTCAGGTCCACGCAGGCGATGCGGCCCTTGTTCACGGGGCACTTGCCCGCCCGGTTCGGGTTCTTCCCTACGGCCCGCTGCTTCTGCATGAGGTCCATCACACCCCAGGTGACGGGACCGGCGTAGCCGGCGTTCGGGGTGATGCCGTGCTCGGTCTGGAAGGCCCGGATCGCCTTGCAGTCGGCGGCGGACTGCCTGCCGTCCGCCGGGCGGCCGAGGAACTTCTCGACCTTCTTCTGGTACGGGCCCGTCTTCGTGGTGCAGCTCGCCGCCTGCGCCGGAGCGGCACCGAGCGCGAGTGCGAGCGGTGCCACCAGTGCGGTGAGTGCGAGTGCGACGGCGCCCCGTCTGCGTGTGTCCCCCATGGCCGGTCAGCCTTTCGCGTCGAAGCGGTGGAGCGGGCGGCCGCCTCCCCTGGTGCGGCCTCCCGTCGTTCCAGACCACCGCCCGGCGTCTCCGGTTGCCCCCGGCGCCACGTCGCGACGCAATCGTGACGAATGACACCGGACACCGACGGTCCGCGCTCGTGACCGGCGCTCCGCGGCCGGCGGGACGCCCCTGTGCCGCTCCTGCCCGCGTCCGCCGGGTCCGCCGCGTCCGCCGCGTCCGCAGGGGAACGCTCCCGCCCGGGCCGCTGCCGCCGGTCAGCGGTAACCGGTGACGTCGGCCGGCTTGTCCGCGTCCTGGACCTCGACGAGGTAGCGCCAGGCGTCGGGACGGCTGCCGTCGAGGTCGGTGAAGCCGTACTCCTGCGCGAGCCCGCCGCTGGACAGCGACCGGCCGTTGAAGCGCGCCACGGCCGGGTCGGCGGCCAGCGCGGTGACGGCCCGGCCGACGTAGCGGGGGGACTCGGAGATGGCGAAGTGGGGGACGCGGTCGAGGGCGTCGCGCCAGTTGTCCTCCCGCACGCCGAAGTGGTCGAGCATGATCTCCGAGCGCATCCAGCCGGGCGTCAGGGCGACGGCCGTCGCGCCGCGCGGACCGAGCTCGTGGCCGAGGGCGAAGGCCATGCGCAGGACGGACGCCTTGGCGAGGTCGTAGAAGAAGGAGACCCGGTAGTGGTCCCGGTTGTAGTCGGCGGTGCCGTCGGTGACCTCGACCACCAGACCGCCGGGGCGGCGCAGCAGCAGGGGCAGCGCGTGGTGGCTGGTGATCGCGTGGGTCTCGACGGCGAGCCGCAGCAGCCGCAGCCCTTTGTCGAGGTCGTGCTCCCAGACGGGGCTGTCCCATTCGAAGAGGTTCTCGCCGCCCCAGATGTCGTTGACCAGGATGTCCAGGCGGGCCTGTTCCCGGGCGATGCGGTCGACGAGCGCGGCCACCTCGTCCGGCTCCAGGTGGTCGGTGGGGACGGCGATGCCCCGGCCACCGGCCTCGGTGACCAGGTCGGCGGTGTCCTCGAGGGTCTCGGGGCGGTCGTACTCGGAGCGCCGGGCGCGGGTGGTGCGGCCGGTGACGTAGACGGTGGCGCCGGCCGCGCCGAGTTCGACGGCGATGCCGCGTCCGGCGCCCCGTGTCGCCCCGGCGACCAGTGCGACCCTGCCTTGGAGTGCCTTTGCCATGTCCGGCTCCCGTTCCCTCTCGCCATGTACCCGTCGCGCGCTGCGCTCGGGCGATGTCGTGATCGAGACTGCCCGGGATGCCGGACATCTTCTGTCACCTTTTCCGCGTGTCTCCCAGCTTCACCGCGTCACCGGCCGGTCGTCAGTGGCCGCGTTCGATCCATTCCCGCAGGTGCGGGGCCTCGGCGCCGATCGTGGTCGGGTCGCCGTGACCGGTGCGGACCTCGGTCTCGGGCGGGAGCACGAGCAGCCGGTCGCGGATGGAGTCGATGATGGCCGGGAAGCTGGAGTAGGAGCGCCCGGTGGCGCCCGGCCCGCCCTGGAACAGGGTGTCGCCGGTGAAGACGGTGCCGAGCCCCGGGTCGTACAGGCAGACGGCGCCGGGCGCGTGGCCCGGGGTGTGCAGGACCGTGAGGTCGGCGCCCGCCGCCTCGATGACCTGGCCGTCGGTCAGCCAGGCGTCCGGTTCCCGGTCGGGATGGGTCTGCCGCCACAGGACCAGGTCGTCGCGGTGCAGCCAGATGGTGGCACCGGTGCGCTCGGCGAGGGCCGGCGCGGCGTTCACGTGGTCGTTGTGGGCGTGGGTGCACACGATGGCCGTCAGACGGCGGTCCCCGACGGCCTTCAGGATGGCGTCGGCGTCGTGGGCGGCGTCGATGACGACGACCTCGTGGTCGTCGCCGACGAGCCAGACGTTGTTGTCGACGTCCCAGGTGCCGCCGTCGAGGCTGAACGTGCCGGAGGTGACGAGGCGTTCGATGCGGGCGGTCATCACAGCACCACCACCGAGCGCAGGACGTCGCCGTGGTGCATGCGCTCGAAGGCCTTCTCGACCTCGTCGAGCCGGATGGTCTCGGTGACGAACTTGCCGAGGTCCAGGCGGCCCTGGAGGTGGAGGTCGACGAGCATCGGGAAGTCGCGGGAGGGCAGGCAGTCGCCGTACCAGGAGGACTTCAGCGAACCGCCGCGGCCGAAGACGTCCAGCAGCGGCAGTTCCAGCTTCATCTCGGGCGTGGGCACGCCGACGAGGACGACCGTGCCGGCCAGGTCGCGGGCGTAGAAGGCCTGCCGGTACGTCTCGGGGCGGCCGACCGCCTCGATGACGACGTCGGCGCCGAAGCCGCCGGTCAGCTCGCGGATCGCCTCGACGGGGTCGCTCTCGCGGGAGTTGACGGTGTGGGTGGCGCCCATGGAGCGGGCGGTCTGCAGCTTGCGGTCGTCGATGTCGACGGCGATGATCTTCGCCGCCCCGGCCAGGTGGGAGCCGGCGATCGCCGCGTCGCCGACGCCGCCGCAGCCGATGACGGCGACGGTGTCGCCGCGGCCGACGTTGCCGGTGTTGATGGCGGCGCCGATGCCGGCCATCACGCCGCAGCCCAGCAGTCCGGCGACCTCGGCGGAGACGGCCGGGTCGACCTTGGTGCACTGTCCGGCGGCGACCAGGGTCTTCTCGGCGAAGGCGCCGATGCCGAGGGCCGGGGAGAGTTCCTGGCCGGTGGAGGCGAGGGTCATCTTCTGCTCGGCGTTGTGGGTGTCGAAGCAGTACCAGGGGCGTCCGCGCAGACAGGCGCGGCACTTGCCGCACACCGCACGCCAGTTGAGGATCACGAAGTCGCCGGGGGCGACGTCGGTGACACCGTCGCCGACGGACTCCACGACGCCGGCGGCCTCGTGGCCGAGGAGGAAGGGGAAGTCGTCGCTGATGCCGCCCTGCTTGTAGTGCAGGTCGGTGTGGCACACGCCGCAGGCCTGGATCTTGACCACGGCCTCGCCCGGTCCCGGGTCGGGCACGATGATCGTCTCGATGCGCACCGGCTCGTCCTTGCCCGGTGCGATCACGCCGCGCACTTCCTGCGCCATGGTTCTGACTCCTTCTTCGGCCACTCGTGGTTCGCCCCCGACCCTACGCGCAACCGATCGGCCGGGGGCAGGTGGCGGGGCGTTTCGCGCGGCACCGGGTGGGCGGAGGGGCGCGGCACCGCGGCCCTGTCCTCGGCGGGCACGGCGCCGGCGGCGACCGAGTCGAGCACCCGCATCGGGCTGAGCCCGCCGGCGGCGACGACACCTCGCGCGGAGACCGTGCCCTCACCGACGGCGGCACGCCGCCGAAGACGGGTGGGCGAGCGTCCTCGCCCGTCGGGAGCAGTGCCTCCCCGGCGCCAATTTTGTCGTGTACACGGTCTTGCGGGGAGGGGTGGCCCTTCCTTACTTTTCAGTAGGTTCACTCCGGAAGCGGCTCCGGTCGAACGCCGCCCGCGCCACCGTGTCATCGCGCCCGGTCCTCTGCTCCACCCCCGTCCTCCAAGGAGAGAGCAGCATGCCTGCCTTCAGAACCAGGCACCTTTGCTCCGTGGCCGCCGCCCTCGCGCTCACCGTCGCCGCTCCCGCGACCTCGACCGCGACCGCCGCCACCGCGTCCCCGGACACCCCCGCCGCGCTGCGCGAGGTGATGTTCGTCGGCAACAACTGGGACGGCACCGCCGACGTCATCCGCTCCACCGGCGACTTCGCGAGGATCGGCCGGATCGACGTCATCCCGGACAGGAAACAGCGGATGGCCGAGATCAACGCCGATCCGGTCCGGTGGATCTACTTCCAGGCCATCCGCAACAGCGTCGGCGAGGGCCACGACCAGTTCGTCGACGACATGTACTCGACGCCGGACGGGAGGTCGGTCGTCGTCTCCCGGCCGAGCTTCGCGGACGTCGTGTCCATCGACCTCGCCACCGGGCGGATCAACTGGCGTTTCCCCGTGTCGGGTCACCGCTCCGACCACATGGCCGTCTCGCCGGACGGCACCCGTGTCGCGGTGTCGGCCTCCACGTCCGGCACCGTGCACGTGCTGGACATCGGCACGGGCCGGCAGCTCGGCTCCTTCCGCACGGGGGACAAGCCGCACGAGAACATCTTCACCAAGGACGGCAAGTACCTCTGGAACATGTCCATCGGCGAGGTCAACACCGCGCTCGACGCCCCCTGGCTGGACTGGACGAAGGGCGACCGGCGCATCACCGTCGTGGACGCGACGACGTTCCGGCAGGTCAGGGTCATCGACATGCGCGAGCGTCTCGACGCGATCGGTCTGGGCGAGCACTCCGACGCCGTGCGTCCCGCCGTGTTCTCGCCCGACGAGTCCAAGCTGTACTTCCAGGTCTCCTTCTTCAACGGCTTCTTCGAGTACGACCTCGCCACCGACCGGATCACCCGGACCAAGACCCTGCCGAAGAACCCCGCCACCAGCGAGGACCGCACCACCTGGGTCAACGACTCACGGCACCACGGCCTGTCCATGAGCCCGGACGGCGCCAGGATCTGCGTCGCGGGGACGATGGACGACTACGCGACGGTCGTCGACCGTACGACCCTGGAGGAGGGCCCGCTGGTCCCGGCCGCCAAGCCCTACTGGGCCACGGTCAGCGGCGACGGCACCCACTGCGTGGTCTCCGAGAGCGGCGCCGACCAGGTCACCGCCATCGACTTCGCGACCGGCGAGAAGTCGGTCTCCGTACCGGTCGGCGACCATCCGCAGCGTGTCCGGCTCGGCCATGTCACGGCCGGCTGGACCGGGCCGTCGGGCGAAGCCGGCTAGCGCCTCTCGTCCGGATCAGGCCGGGCTCCCGGGCCCCGCTCCCTGCCCCGGCCTGATCCGGACGAAAGAGCCTGACGCCGCGGCAGGCGGTGCAGTTCGACGTCCCGCAGGGCGCCGCCGTCGGCGGTGGCCGTCATGTACGTGCAGTACGGCATGCGGCGGCGGTCGGTCGGAGAGCCGGGGTTGAGCAACCGCATGCCGGTGTCCGCCGTCGTGTCCCAGGGGATGTGGCTGTGTCCGAAGACCAGCACGTCGAGGCCGGGGAAGCGGGCGGCGCAGCGTGCCTCCCGGCCCGCGGCGGCGCCCGTCTCGTGGACGACGCCGAAGCGCAGGCCGCCGAGCTCGGCGTACGCCACCTCGGGCAGCCGGGCGCGCAGGCCGGGGCCGTCGTTGTTGCCGTGCACCGCGACGAGTCGCCGGCTGCGCTCCTCCAGGAGGTCGAGGGTGTCCGTGTCGACCCAGTCGCCCGCGTGCAGGACGACGTCGGCGCGCGGGATCTCCGCCAGCAGGAGCGCGGGCAGTTCCCGGGCCCGCTTGGGGACGTGGGTGTCGGACATGATCAGCAGGCGCACGGGCACCACCTGTTCGCGAGGGGAGCGGGCCCGGACACGGGCCGCGCCGGCACGATGGCCGGCGCTCGGCGTTCTCGGTCGCGGGGTGCGGTGTGTCAGTCCTCGCCCCGGACGATGTTCGACTCCTGGCCCGCCCGCGGCGCGTGCGGGGTGTCGCCGTCCTCGACGGCCGGCACCCAGGTGCGCGGGGCGCCCTTGCCGCGCAGACGGCGGGCTCGGGACCAGCCGGTCTCCGGGCGGCGGACAGCGGGTTTCTCGCTGGTGTCCGCGGTCACGAGGCATCATCTTCCTTCTGTGTCCGGTGCCGTTCCCCTCCGGGTCCCCGGGCGCGCGCCGGTGAAACGGGCGTGCGCCGTCCTCACGGATCGGGCCGGGCCACGCCGGTGCCGCCCGGCGCCGGGCCCGGGTCGCGTTCCACGGCCAGGTCGCCAGGGCGACGACGGTCACCGGGGCGCGGTCGGTGACCGGTCCGCGCGGCCGGCCGCCCTCCGTCACCAGGACGGCTCCGAGGTCCTGGTCACGCATGACGCGGGACGGTGCGGAACGGCGTCCGGCAGACGGGCCCGGTGGCCTCAGCGGCTCAGCGCGATCTCGCTCCACACCTGCTTGCCGCCGCTGACCGGCAGCGTCCCCCACGTGGCCGACACCGCCTCGACCAACAGGATGCCGCGCCCGCCGGTGGCCTCCCAGCCGACGCCGGCCGGCCTGGCGGGCGTACGCGGCGACGCGTCGGCGACCGCGACGCGCAGCCGGCCGCCCACCAGGGTGAGATCGAGGCGGACGGCGCCGTCGGTGTGCACCAGGGCGTTGGTGACCAGTTCGGAGACGACGAGGAGCACGGCGTCGGTGTCGGCCGCCGGCACGTCCCAGGAGCGCAGGGTGCGGTGGGTGAAGCGGCGGGCGTGCCGGACGGCCTCGGGCAGCCGCCACACCGTCCAGGTCTCGCGCAGCGGGTGCGTGTCCATGCCGTCGTAGCGCACCAGCAGCAGCGCGACGTCGTCGCTGCGGCGGGCGTTGCCGAGCAGGCCGTCGGCGACGAGGCCGAGGTCGGCGGGGTCGGAGACGGCGAGCGCGTGTGCGAAGCGGTCCATGCCCTCGTCGATGTCGGCGTCGGCGGACTCCACGAGCCCGTCGGTGGTGAGGGCGATGAGGGTGCCGGGGCGCAGCGGCAGGGGGCTCATCGGGAAGTCAGCCTGCGTCATCACGCCGAGCGGCGGGCCGCCCTCCGCCTCCGCGATCTCCGTGGTGCCGTCGGGGTGGCGCAGCACCGGCGGCAGATGTCCCGCGCGGACGCACCAGGCGGAGCCCTCCTCCATGTCGAGGTCGACGTAGGCGCAGGTGGCGAAGAGGTCGGTGCCCATGTCGGTCAGCAGGCGGTTGGCCCGGGAGACGACGACGTCGGGCGGGTGGCCCTCGACGGCGTAGGCGCGCAGGGCGGTGCGCATCTGGCCCATGAGGGTGGCGGCGCCGGCGCTGTGGCCCTGGACGTCGCCGATGACGAGGGCGACGTGGTGGTCGGGCAGCGGGATGACGTCGTACCAGTCGCCGCCGAGTTCCAGTCCGGCGGTGCTGGGCAGGTAGCGGGCGACGGCGACCGCGCCGGGCAGCTCCGGCAGGCGGCGCGGGAGGAGCTGGCGCTGGAGCATGCCGACGAGTTCGTGCTCGGCGTCGAAGGCGCGGGCGCGCATCAGGGCCTGCCCGGCGAGGCCGGCGGAGGCGGTGAGCAGGGCGCGCTCGTCGGGGCCGAAGTCGTGCGGGGAGTCCCAGCCGATCAGGCAGACGCCGGCGGTGCGGCCCGCGGCCTGCAGGGGCAGGACGGCCAGGCCGCCGGGGCCGACGCCGGCGAGCGCCGGTTCCAGCTCGGTGCCGGCAGGCCGGATCCGGGCGCGGCCCTCGCGCAGCGCGGCGGCGAGGGTGGGCATGGCGCGGACGGGGGCGTCGGGCCACTCGGTGCGCCACTCCTGCCGCCACAGCTCGGGCCAGGAGTCCGGTTCGGGCGGGTCGAGGACGGTGGCGACGAGCCGGTCGTTCTCCAGCTCGGCCAGGGCGATCCGGTCGGCGCGCAGCGGTCTGCGCAGGGCGGCGACCACGGCCCGGCCGACGTCCCGGACGGTGCCCGCGGTGGCCAGGTCCGCGGCCAGGCGCTGGACGCGGGCGACGTCGGTCACGTCGGGGCGCAGGGTGGAGGCGTCGGCGACGGTGCCGACGAGGCGGGCGGGCCGGCCGTCGCCGCCGGGCAGCAGACGGCCGCGCAGCTGCAGCCACTTCGGCGGGCCGGTGGGCTGCAGCACCCGGAACTCCAGCTCCCGGTCGCCGATGGTCATGTGGTCGGCCTCGACCACGGACATCAGGGAGGGCAGGTCCTCGGGCACGGTCAGGCCGAGCAGCGTCTCGACCTTGCCGTCGAAGTCGGCCGGGGTGAGGGCGAACAGTCTCAGGATCTCGTCGCCGACCTCGACCCGGCCGGTGTCCATGGCCAGCCGGAAGGCGTCCGGGCGCAGTTCCCGGGCCTCGGTGGCGGCGGCCGGGGCGGGCCCGACGACGGCCTCGGCGACCAGCTCCAGACAGGCCCGGTCCTCGGCGTCGAAGCCCGCCGGCCGTTCGGTGAGTGCGAGCAGGCAGCCGCCGTCGCCCGGTACGGGCAGGGCGGCGAGGGAGAAGCCGCTGGAGGGGACGCGGCGCGACTCGGCGGAGTCTGCGAACTCCTCGGGGTCCAGCCACACCGGCGCCCCGCCGCGGCAGGCGTCGGCGACCGGGGAGCCGCCGGCCGCCGGGTAGCTGTCGCGCACGCCGTACAGGGTCCTCGGGGCGCCGGCGGACTCGGCGAGGCAGAGCAGGTCGCGGTCCTCGCCCGGCGTGTACACGGCGACGAACGCGGCGCCGGCGAACACGAGGGCCTGTTCCAGCACACGGCGCAGTCGCTCCGCCGGGTCCGGGAGGGCGGTGAGCATCTTCAGGGCACCCTCGGCACGCGGCGTTCTCGTCCCGTGTCCCGCGGCGCCCTCACTGACCACGTCGCCATTACAGCGCGTACGGGGCGGCCGCGCAGCCCCTGCGACCGGGGAAGCTGCGCCGGTCCGCGCGCCGGACCGCGCGCCGGTCCGCCGGGAGGGCGGCGCGCGGCCGGGAGGGCGGCGCGCGGCCGGGAGGGCGGCGTCCGGGGCGGCGGAACCCCCGCGCCGTTCCCCCTCACCCCGTCGGCACGCTCCGTGAGCGCACGGATACCTCCCGTGCCGTACACGTAGCGGAATCCCCGCTTCAGCGAATCTGCACACCGGCTGCCCAACCCGGTCACCCCGGTTGGCCGATCTCCACAACCGCGAGGTGCCCCGCACGCCTTTGGGGCGGGAGTGCCGGATTCGCCGCCGCGCGGGCAAGAGGCCTTGCGGGGTGATGCGGTGGCGGGTGTGGAGAAGTCGCCGTGAAGAGGTGTGCGCGCCTGCACGGTTGGGCGCCTCGGCCTCGCAACTTCCCAGGTGAGAGGGGTGATTGATTGGAAGGGCGGACCGGCGGCGTGCTTTGATCCATCGCACCGCGGGGGCCGCGGAGGGCTCCGGAAAGGGGCGCCCGGCCGCCCGTGGCCGCGACCGTCGTCCGTCCCCGGAAGGGGCCGGAGAGGATCGCTCCCCCTTGTGAACTGGCTATACGAAGGGAAGTTCCATCATGAACTCCACCCCCCAGGTCGAGACCGCCGAGATCTCCGACGCCGAGCTCGACGCCGTCTCCGGCGGCCTGAGCGTGAACGCCGTCGGCACCGTCACCGGCCTGGTGGACGGCATCGCCCCGGTCTCGGGCCTGCTCAACACCGCCGTCGGCACCGTCGAGGGTGTCACCGGCCTGAACACGGCCCCGGTCACGGGCCTGGTCGCCGGTCTCTGACCGCGTCCCCGTGCCGCCGGGTCCCGGAGCCGTACCCCCGGCTCCGGGGCCCGGCCGCGGTTCCCCACCGCTCCCCGCCGCTCCCCCTTCCCCGCCCGCTCCTCCTCGCTCTTCCGGGACACCTCCGACGTGCAGTTCCGCCAACAGGCCCTCGCCAGACTCCGGTCGCCGGAGGAGATCGACCTTCCGGTGCGTCTCGCCCGCCCGCAGGGCTGGCTGGTGCTGTCCGTGACCGTCGTCGCGATGGCCGCCGCGTCCGTGTGGGCGGTGACGGGGTCGGTCGCCTCCACGGTCGAGGCGCCCGCCGTCCTCACCCACGGGCAGGGCTCCTACGTCCTGCAGAGTCCGGTGTCCGGCCAGGTCACCGCGGTCCTCGCCCGCCAGGGCGAACGGCTGGCGGCCGGCTCCCCCGTGCTGAGGGTCCGTACGGGCGAGGGCGACACCGTCGTCCGCTCGCTCGACGCCGGACGGGTCAGCGCGCTCGCCGCCGCCGTCGGACAGATCATCCGCACGGGCGCGGACGTCGCGTCGGTGGAGAAGGTCGCCCACGCCGACGACCCGCTCCGCGCCACCGTGTACGTCCCCGCGCAGAACGCCGCGTCCATCCCCGACGGCGCCCCCGTCGACCTGACCGTCCAGTCGGTGCCGGCCGAGGAGTACGGCGTGCTGCGCGGCCGTGTGGAGTCGGTGGACCGCTCGGTCCAGTCGGCGCGGTCGATCGGCGCGTTCCTCGGGGACGCGCGGCTCGGCGAGCGGTTCGCCGGGGAGGGCGCGCCGGTGGCCGTGACGGTCCGGCTGACCACCTCGAGGACCACGAGGAGCGGCTACGCGTGGTCGTCCGCGGACGGGCCGCCGTACGGCCTGACCTCCATGACGCTGGCCACGGGCTCCGTCCGGCTGGCCGACCGGCGTCCCGTCGACTGGCTGCTGCCGTGAGCGCCGCGACCGGCTCCCGCGGCGGACGCCGTGCCGCCCCGCGCAAGCGGCGCACCCTGCCCGGGAAGCGGGTGCGCGCGGTGCGCACGCCCACCGTGCTGCAGATGGAGGCCGTGGAGTGCGGCGCCGCCGCCCTCGCGATGGTGCTCGCCCACTACGGCCGGCACGTCCCGCTGGAGGAGCTGCGCATCGCGTGCGGTGTCTCCCGCGACGGTTCGCGCGCCGGCAACCTGCTGAAGGCGGCCCGCAGTTACGGGCTGACCGCCAAGGGCATGCAGATGGACCTGGCCGCCCTCGCCGGGATGAGGGCACCGGCCGTCCTGTTCTGGGAGTTCAACCACTACGTCGTCTACGACGGCATGGGCCGGCGCTTCGGCAGGCGCGGGGTGTTCGTCAACGACCCCGGCAAGGGACGCCGTTTCGTGCCCCTGGAGGAGTTCGACGGCAGTTTCACCGGCGTCGTGCTGACCATGGAGCCCGGCGAGGGCTTCGTCCGGGGCGGGCGCAGGCCGGGCGTGCTCGGCGCGATGCCGGCCCGGCTGCGCGGCACCGCGGGCACGCTGCCCGCCGCCGTGCTGGCGAGCCTGCTGCTGGTGGCGGTGGGCGCGGCGGTGCCCGCGCTCAGCCGTACCTACATCGACACGTTCCTGATCGGCGGGCAGACCTCGCCGCTGGGCGTGCTGTTCACGTCGATGGCGGCCTGTGTGCTGCTGACGGTGGTGCTGACCTGGCTCCAGCAGGCGAACCTGCTGCACGGCCGCATCATCTCCTCCACGCTCTCCAGCGCCCGTTTCCTGCGGCATCTGCTGCGGCTGCCGGTGACGTTCTTCTCGCAGCGCAGCCCGGCCGACCTGGTGCAGCGCCTCCAGTCCAACGACGCCGTCGCCGAGACCCTGGCCCGCGACCTCGCGGCGGCGGGCGTCGACGCGGTCGTCGTCGTGCTGTACGCGGTGCTGCTGTACACGTACGACCCCCAGCTCACGTTCGTCGGCATCGGCGTGGCGCTGCTGAACATCGTCGCGATGCGGGTCGTCGTCGGGCTGCGGGCGACGCGCACGGCGAAGCTGCGGGCGGACTCGGCCCGGCTGGCCGGCACGGCGTACACCGGTCTCCAGCTGATCGAGACGATGAAGGCGACCGGCGGGGAGGACGGCTACTTCCGCAAGTGGGCCGGGCAGCACGCCGTCACGCTGGAGGAGCAGCAGCGGCTCGGGGTGCCGGGCGCCTGGCTGGGGGTGGTCGCGCCGACGCTCGCCACGCTCAACAGCGCGCTGATCCTGTGGATCGGCGGCATGCGGGCGGTCGAGGGGCACCTCTCGGTCGGTCTGCTGGTCGCCTTCCAGGCGCTGGTCACCCGCTTCACGGCTCCGCTGACCCGGCTGAACGGCGTCGCGGGCCGCATCCAGGACTTCGCGGCCGACGTGGCCCGTCTGAAGGACGTGGAGAACTTCCGGGCCGACCCGCTGTACGGCCGTCCCGGCGACAGCGGTTCCACGCGCCGGCTGCGCGGACACGTCGAGCTGGAGAACGTCTCGTTCGGCTACAGCCCCCTAGACAAGCCGCTGCTGACCGGCTTCGACCTGACCGTCGGCCCGGGCCGGCAGGTGGCGCTGGTCGGCGGCTCGGGCAGCGGCAAGTCCACGGTGTCCCGGCTGATCTCCGGCCTGTACACCCCGTGGGAGGGCGTGATCCGCATCGACGGGCAGCGTCTGGAGGACATTCCGCGCGGGGCGCTGGCCTCGTCCGTCTCCTTCGTCGACCAGGACGTGTTCCTCTTCGAGGGCACGGTGCGCGACAACGTGGCGCTGTGGGACCCCTCGATCCCCGACGAGGCGGTGGTGGAGGCGCTCAGGGACGCCGCGCTGTACGACGTCGTGATGCGCCGGCCGGGCGGCATCCACAGCCGGGTCGAGCAGGACGGGCGCAACTTCTCCGGCGGGCAGCGCCAGCGCCTGGAGATCGCGCGGGCGCTGGTGCGCAGGCCCAGCATCCTGGTCCTGGACGAGGTGACCAGCGCGCTGGACGCGGAGACCGAGCTGGTGGTGATGGACAACCTGCGCCGGCGGGGCTGCGCGTGCGTGGTGATCGCGCACCGGCTGAGCACGGTGCGGGACAGCGACGAGATCGTCGTCCTGGAGCACGGCACGGTCGTGGAGCGCGGGCGGCACGAGGAACTGGTGGCGCGCGGCGGCGCCTACGCGGCGCTGGTCGAGGAGCGGTGAGATGACGACGGTCCACGAAGGGCGGGGCGATCTCGTCCTGGGCGCGCTCGGCTCCCTGGGCACGCGCGTCGACTGCGCCGGGCTCAACCGCCTCGGCCTGGAGGGCCCGCAGGTGCTCTGGCTGGTCGCCTCCGGCGCGGTGGACCTGTTCGCGGTGGACGCGGAGCAGGAGGGGCACTGGCACCACCTGGGCCGCCTGGAGGCGGGCACGGTGCTGCTCGGCCCGGTGACCGGCCCCCGGCACACCCTGGTCGCCCGCCCGCTGCGGGACTGCGTGCTGCACCGCATCGGGCTGCGCGAGCTGTACCGGCCGGCGCCCGCGCAGGGCTGGTCGTACGACGAGTACGGCGACCCCCGGTACGTGCCGCCGGCGACGAGCCCGCTGGAGTACGCCCTCGCCCTGGGCGTCGGGCGCGGCCTGTCCGTCCTCTTCCAGGCGCCGATGGCCGACGAACGGACGGCGGCGCCCGGGGGTCCCCCCGCGCGAGCGTGTTCGAGCGTGGGGGACGACGACGACGTGTTCTGGATGCAGGTCCCGCCGGGCAGCGTGCAGTACGGCGCGGTGTACGGCGACGAGGCCGCCGCCGACCTGCTGATGGACCCGGCGCTGTGGCAGAGCATGGTGGACCAGCAGTACCGGCTGCTGACCACGCTGGACCGCTGGATCGAGCAGCTGGAGCGCACCCACGAGACCCGTACGGCGGCCGGCATCGAGGCCGGTGAGGCGGTACGCGCCCGGGCCGACCGGACGCTGCTGGCCTCCATCGGCGGGCGCCCCGGCAGGCGCGTCACGGCCGCCGACGCGGACGCCACCTACGCGGCCTGCGAGCTGGTCGCCCGCGCGGCCGGGATCGCACTGGCGAAGCCGGACCACCACGGCGGCGGGGGCGACGACCGGCTCGACCCGGTGGAACGGATCGCCCTCGCCTCCCGGGTCCGCACCCGGACGGTGCGGCTCCAGGGCCGCTGGTGGCGGGAGGACATGGGGCCGCTGGTCGGCCACCGGGCGCTGTCGGGCGCGCCGGTGGCGCTGCTGTGGCGGCGCGGCGGCTATGTGGCCGTGCATCCGGCGACCGGCCGGGAGACCCCGGTCGGGAAGGCGAGGGCCGGGGAGTTCGAGCCGCGCGCGGTGATGTTCTACCGGCCGCTGCCCGAACACCGGCCGGGGCCGCTGGGGCTGCTGCGGTTCTGTCTGCGGGGCACGCGCCGCGACCTGGCGGGGCTGCTGCTCGCCGGTCTGGTGACCGTGGCGGTCGGCGCGCTGGTGCCGGTCGCGACCGGCAAGGTGCTCGGCGAGTTCGTGCCGAGGGCGCAGACCGGGCCGATCGCGCAGGTGTGTCTCGCGGTGATGGCCGGCGGTGTCGTCGCGGCGGCGTTCATGCTGATGCAGAACCTCACGATCCTGCGGCTGGAGGGCCGTGTCGAGGCCACCCTCCAGCCTGCCGTGTGGGACAGGCTGCTGCGGCTGCCGACGGCGTTCTTCAGCGGCCGTTCCACCGGCGAACTGGCGAGCGCGGCCATGGGTGTCAGCGCCGTCCGCGGTCTGCTCGCCGGGGTCGGTCCGACGGTGGCCCAGTCGGTGACCGTCGGTGTCGTGAACCTGGGGCTGCTGCTCTGGTACAGCGTGCCGATGGCGCTCGCGGCGATCGGCATGCTGGTGGTCGTCGCCGGGGTGTTCCTGGGGCTCGGTCTGTGGCAGGTGCGCTGGCAGCGGCGGCTGGTCAAGCTCACCAACAAGCTGAACAACCAGGCCTTCCAGACGCTGCGCGGACTGCCCAAGCTGCGGGTCGCGGCGGCCGAGAACTACGCGTACGCGGCCTGGGCGGAGCAGTTCGCGCGCAGCCGTGAGCTCCAGCGGCGGGCCGGGCGGATCAAGAACCTCAACGCGGTGCTCGGCGCGGTCCACCTGCCGCTGTGCACCCTGCTGATGTTCATGCTGCTGGCCGGCCCGGCGCGCGGCTCGATGCCGGCGGCGGACTTCCTCGCCTTCCACGCCTCGGTGACGATGCTGCTGACCTCGGTCACCCAGCTGACCGGCGCCTTCGTGTCGGCGGTGGCGGCACTGCCGCTGCTGGAGGAGATCAGGCCGGTGCTGGAGGCGACGCCGGAGGCGCGGACGGCGAGCGCCCGGCCGGGGCCGCTGTCCGGGGCGATCGAGGCGCGGCGGCTGTCGTTCCGCTACACCGACGACGGGCCGCTGGTCCTGGACGACGTGTCGTTCTCGGTGCGGCCGGGCGAGTTCGTGGCGATCGTGGGGCCCAGCGGCTGCGGCAAGTCGACCCTGCTGAGGCTGCTCATCGGCTTCGACCGCCCCCTGTCGGGCAGTGTCCTGTACGACGGCCAGGACCTGGCCGCCCTCGACCCGTCCGCCGTGCGCCGCCAGTGCGGGGTGGTGCTCCAGCACGCGCAGCCGTTCACCGGCTCGATCCTGGACGTCATCCGCGGCACCGAGCCGTACACGCCCGAGGAGGCGATGGCGGCGGCCGAGATGGCGGGGCTCGCGGAGGACATCGGGCGGATGCCGATGGGCCTGCACACCATCGTGTCGGACGGCGGGGCGGTCTCCGGCGGCCAGCGGCAGCGGCTGATGATCGCGCAGGCGCTGATCCGCCGGCCGCGCATCGTCTTCCTCGACGAGGCGACCAGCGCCCTGGACAACGCGACGCAGCGCACCGTGATCGAGTCGACCAAGGCCCTGCGCGCCACCCGGATCGTCATCGCGCACCGGCTGTCCACGGTGCTGGACGCCGACCGTGTGATCGTGCTGGAGGACGGCAGGATCGCCCAGCAGGGGACACCCGCCGAGCTGCTCGCGGACACGGGCGGCCGGCTGCACGAGCTGGTGCGGCGGCAGCTGGCCTGAGGGTCCGGCGCCCGGGCACTGTTGGAGCGGTCCGCGAGTGGGTACCAGCGCCTTCATGCGAATCAGCGTGGTGGATGTGGGGTCGAACACGGTCCGGCTGGTCGTGGCGGACGCGGAGGGCGGGGTCCCGCTGCCGGTCCACACGGCGAAGTGGCGGCTGCGGCTGTCCGAGCAGGTCCCGCCGGGCTCCCCGGTGCCCGGGGAGGCCCTGGAGCGGCTGGTGGCGGCGGTCGCCGACGCGAACCGGACCGCGGCCCGGTGGGGCGCGGCCGAACCGCTGGCCTTCGCGACCGCCGTGGTGCGTGCCGCCCCGAACCGCCAGGAGGTGCTGCGCACCGTCCGCGACCGCACCGGGGTCGCCCTGTGCACGCTGCCGGGCGAGGTGGAGGCCGAGCTGACGTTCCTCGGGGCCCGGCGCTGGATGGGCTGGCGCTCGGGGCCGCTCGCCCTGCTGGACATCGGCGGCGGGACGTTCGAGGTGGCCTTCGGCCGCGGCCGGCTGCCCGACTTCGTGGCGTCGCTGCCGCTGGGGGCGGGGCGGCTGACCCACGAGTTCCTCGCCGGCGGTGAGGAGCCGCCGCACCCGGAGCAGCTGCGGGCGCTGCGCCGCGGGGTCCGCCACCAGCTGCGGGACGTGGCGGCGCGGATCCGCTGGGAGGGTCCGCGCACCGCGGTGGCCGCCTCGCGCACCTTCCAGCAGCTCGGCCGGCTGTGCGGGGCCCTGCCCGGCCGGCACGGGCCCTTCGAGGAACGGCGGATGACCTGCGCGGATCTCAGGCGGGCGGTCGACCGGCTGGCCGTCCTGTCCGCCGCCGAGCGGGCCCGCCTGCCGGGCATCTCCGCGCCGCGCTCCGCGCAGAGCCTGGCCGGCGCGGTGGTGGGGCACACGGCGATGAAGCTGACCGGGCTGGAGTCCGTGACGCTGTGCCCCTGGGGGATCCGGGAGGGGATCATGCTGCGCCACATCGAGGACGGCCCGTCCTGGTGGGCCGAGTTCGCCCGCGGCGGCGGCGAGCCCGCCGTCCCCGGCCCGGTGCCCCTGCGCATCGCGGCCGGGTCGCGCTGACGCACCGCCGGACTCCAACCGGGCCGGACCCGGTGACGACAGAACCGGGTGACGACACCGAACCGCACGAGAGAAGGAGCACTCCGTGACCCACGACGACCGGAACCAGAAGCCGCCCGAGACGGCCATCGACGAGGTCCTGCGCGAGATCGAGGAGGCCAGGCCCCGCGACGCGGAGTCGGACGAGGACCCGCGCCGCGGCGAGGCCGGGGACGCCACCTCGCCCGACCCCGGCGCCCAGAAGGACGCCGAGGGAGAGTGACACGGTGCTCCGCGCGGCCGGGGGTGCCACGGCTCCGCCCGGGTACCCGCGTCGCATGGAGAACGTCCGCGAAGAACCACAGCTGCCGACGGCCCGGGGCCCGCTCTCCGCGGCCGTCGGCGCGTATCTGCTCGGCACGGGTCCGCTGCCTGACCCGGAGGACGCCGCCGTCGCGCAGCCCTACGGCGACGACCTGCAGCTCGCCCTGTACCAGTGCTACGAGCTGCACTACCGCGGCTTCGCCGGGGTGACTCCCGGCCTGGAGTGGGACCCCGGCCTGCTGCGCGTCCGGGCGGCGCTGGAGGACCGCTTCCTGTCCGCGCTGCGCGCCGACACGCCCGTCCACGACAGCGTGGAGGAGGCGGTCGGGGCGCTGCTCGTCGAGCCCGTCGACGGCGAGGGCGTCAGCCATTTCCTGCGGGACGAGGGCGAGTTGTGGCAGTTGCGGGAGTACGCGGCCCAGCGCTCCCTGTACCACCTCAAGGAGGCCGATCCGCACGCCTGGGTGCTGCCGCGACTGTGGGGCCGCGCGAAGGCGGCGATGGCGGCGGTGGAGTTCGACGAGTACGGCGGCGGCCGCGCCGACCGGGTGCACGCCCGCCTGTTCGCCGACCTGATGACGGACCTGGGTCTGGACACGGCGTACGGGCGGTATCTGGACGCGGGCTCGGCCGAGTGTCTGGCGACGGTGAACATGATGTCGCTGTTCGGTCTGCACCGGGCGCTGCGCGGGGCCCTGGTCGGGCACTTCGCGGCCGTCGAGATCACCTCCTCCCCCGGTTCCCGGCGGCTCGCCCGGGCGATGCGCCGCACCGGTGCCGGGCCCGCCGCCGAACACTTCTACGACGAGCACGTGGAGGCCGACGCGGTGCACGAGCAGATCGTGCGGCACGAGGTGATCGGCGGTCTGCTGGAGCAGGAACCGCACCTCGCGGCGGACGTCGTCTTCGGCATCGACGCCACCGGCCTCCTGGAGGACCGCTTCGGCGGCCGGCTGCTCGCCGACTGGCGGGCCGGCCGCTCGTCCCTGCGCACCCCCCTCGCCCACGCGGCCCGTGCTCCTCACGAGGCCTCCCATGTTCCGTGACGAGCGGGGTACGCGGGTTCCGTGGATTTCATGGTGCTTCCGGGCGTCTACGCCC
Organism: Streptomyces sp. NPDC006384; assembly: GCF_042870695.1. Taxonomy (NCBI): domain Bacteria; kingdom Bacillati; phylum Actinomycetota; class Actinomycetes; order Kitasatosporales; family Streptomycetaceae; genus Streptomyces; species Streptomyces sp. NPDC006384. The sequence goes on along the minus strand of NZ_JBIAHR010000010.1, from coordinate 174,692 downwards.
CTCAGGAGGACACCGCCCTGCTGATCGGGGCGCTGTCCGACGAGTCGCTGCCACCGGGCGCGGCCGTGCTCGACGTGGGGACCGGCTCGGGCGCCCTGGCGCTGGCCGCGGCCCGGCGCGGCTGCCGGGTCACCGCGGTGGACGTGTCCCGGCGCGCCGTGTGGGCGGCCCGGCTGAACGCCGCACGGGCCGGGGTGCGCCTCAGGGTCCGGCGCGGCAACCTGTTCACCCCCGTGCGGGGCGAGACGTTCGACCTCGTCCTCGCCAATCCTCCCTACGTCCCGGCGCCGGCCGCCGGGCGCCGGCCGCGCGGCGCGGCGCGGGCCTGGGACGCCGGTCACGACGGCCGGCTGGTCCTGGACCGGATCTGCCGCGAGGTGCCGGCGCTGCTGCGGCCCGGCGGGGTGCTGCTGCTGGTGCAGTCCGCGCTCAGCGACCCGGAGCTCACGGTCGCGTGTCTGCGGGCGGCCGGTCTGAAGGCGGCGGTGAGCCGGCGCCGGCGGATCGCCTTCGGGCCCGTGCTGCGCGGCCGGGAGCGCTGGCTGCGGCAGCGTGGCCTGCTGTCCCTTGCCGACAACGAGGAAGAGCTGGTGGTCGTCCGTGCCGAACTCCCCGTCTGACCGGCAGCCCCGCCGGATCACCGTCCAGCGGCGCGGGCCGATGCTGGTGGAGGGCCCCGTGGAGGTCGAGCTGGAGGACGGGACGACGGTGTCCTCGGACCGCTTCCGGGTCGCCCTGTGCACCTGCCGGCGCAGCCGCCGCTACCCCTGGTGCGACACCAGTCACCGCGCCCGGTCGTCCGGCCCGGGCGACGGTCCGGCGGACGGCGGGCCCGCGGCCGGGGACTGAGCGCCGCCGGGGCGAACGGCGGCGGGGCGCCGGGCCCGGGCGGGGGCGTCTCAGCGGCGGTGGACGCTGACCGCGTATCCGCCGCCGTCGTACGGGTCGGCGTCCCAGGTGGCGAAGCGGTCGGTGAGCGTGAGGCCGGCCGCGGCGCAGAAGGCGTCGTACTCCGCCAGGGTGAGGCCGGGCGGCACGGGGAGATGGTCCCGGTCCAGGCCGAACCCGGCGACGAGCAGGCCGCCCGGGCGCAGTGCCCGGGCCAGCGCGGCGGCGACGGCGGGCTCGGTGCCCGGGGCGAGGAGCGGGAAGACGTTGCCCGCGGCGACGACGAGGTCGAAGCCGGCGGCGATGCCCGCGGCGGCCGGGTCGAACTCCGCGAGGTCGGCCTGCAGCCAGGTCAGTCCGGGCGCGTTCCGGCGGGCCACCTCCAGCATGGAGGCGTCCTGGTCCACGCCCACTCCGTCGTGTCCGAGCCGGGCGAGCTCGATCAGGACCCGTCCGGTGCCGCAGCCGGCGTCCAGCACGCGTGCCCCGGGAGGCATCAGCGCGGCGCAGAACCGTGCCTCGCCGTGCACGTCCTGCCCCTGTTCGGCGAGTTCCGCGAAACGGGCGGCGTACCGCTCGCCGGAACCGCCGCCGGTCAGCTGCTCCCATCGGTTCATGTCGGCAAGCCTATGTCCGGCCGCCGGGAGGGAACCGGGCGGGGACCGGCGGCGCCCGGGGAGCGGCTCAGATCTGCCAGGAACGCAGCCGGTCGGCCGCCCCGTAGACGTCGGCGTCGCCGGTGAGCAGGTCGCGGGCGAGGTCGACGAGGGCGCCGTAGGGCGGGTCGATGCCGACGCCGCTGGCGAACATGTACGCCACCGCCGTCGCGCAGGCGAAACGGGCGTTGGCCGACGGCAGGGGCCGGAGCACGGCGAGGGTGTGCAGCAGGGCGGCGGCCCGCCAGGCGGGGTCGGAGTCCACCCCGAGGCGGGGCGGGTCGACCCGGTGCCGGGCGACGGCCGCGACCAGCGCGGAGAAGTCGTTGATCGTGGGCTGCTCCGGCAGCACCTCCTCGTGTCGCTGGAGCAGCCAGGGCACGTCGATGTGCAGAAGGGGTGCCATGGGTCAGGCGGCCCGCCCCTCGCTCCGGGCGTGCGGTGGTTCGTCGTCGGGGAAGGCGGCGGCGAATTCGTCGGCGTGGGCGGTGAAGAACCGGCGGAACGCCTCCGCGCCCTCCTGAAGTGCCCGGTGCCGGGCGATGTCGGCGGCGGCGGCCTCCCGCACGAGCGCCTTCATCGACGTACCGCGTTCCTTGGCGATCTGCCGCAGGTCCTCGAGCTCGCGGTCGCTGAACTCCACGTTCAGAGCTGGCATGCCTCCCACGGTACCGCTCGGGTACTGAACCGTAAATAGACGCAGGTCAGACGTGTGGTACGGGGGTACCGCAGGGTTGGCGGCAAGGGATCCTGGGCTCACAGGCACCGGCGTCGCGCCGGGCGGGGACGCCGGGGGCGCGGAAAGCCCTTCCCGCCTCGGGGCGGCCCACCGGTGCGCCGGTGCGCGCCCCCGGAGGGCTCCGTGAGCCCGGTGGTTCGGGTCCGCGGGCGGCCCGGACGCACTAGGCTGGGACGCAGGTGACGCGGTGTTCACTGTGGGTGTGCGCAATGGAGTGACGAGGATGAGTCCGGTCAACCCGTACGACGATGCCGCCACGGCGCGCGCCGTCGTCGACGACTCCGGCACACTGCGGGAGTGGAACGAGGGCGCGCGCCTGCTGCTGGGCCACCGGGCCGCGGACGTCGTGGGACGCCCCGCCGCCGACCTGCTGGCCGACGGCGCCGAACGTCCGGCTCCCGGCCTCGGTGAGGACCGGTGGAGCGGCACGCTGAAGCTGCGCCACCGCGACGGGCACACGGTGTCCGTCTGGCTGCTGGCGCGCCGCAGACCCCCCGAGAACGGCGGCCCGGGCACGTGGCTCGCCGTCACCCCCCTGGACGACGGCCCCGAACCGTCGGACGACCTGCTGACCAGAGCCGCCCTGGCCCAGTCGCCGTGCGCCACGATGATCTTCGACGACCGGCTCCGGCTGCGCGGCGTCAACGACGCCATGGCACGGCTGGTCGGCCTCCCCCCGGACCGCATCCGCGGCCTGCGGGCGACGGACCTCGGCGCCCGGCGCCAGACCGCCGAACTCGAGGAGCACATGCGGCAGGTGCTCGCCACCGGCGAGGGCCACGACATGCACACGCACCTCAAGGCCCCCGGTGAGAGCCGCGCCCACGCCTGGCTGGCCCGCATCGCCCCCCTCACCGGCGACGACGGCCGGGTGCGCGGCGTCTGCGTGAGCGCCCACGACTTCACCGAGCAGCACCTCGCCCGGGAACGGCTGCAGCTGGTCAACGAGGCCAGTGTGCGCATCGGCACCACGCTCGACGTCACCCGCACCGCGCAGGAACTGGCCGACGTGTGCGTCCCGGCGCTCGCCGACTTCGTCAGCGTCGATCTGCTGGACCCGCAGGAGAACGGCGGCGAGCCCGTCGCCGCGCCCACGCCGCCCGTCACCCTGCGCAGGGCGGCGCACCAGTCGGTCAACCCGGGCTGCCCGGAGGCGGTCGCCGAGCCGGGCCGGCTGGACGTCTACCCGGCGACGTCCCCGCAGGCCGAGTGCCTGGTCGCGGGGCACGCGATCGTCGCCGCCGTGCCCAGCGGCGACCTGGAGGTGTGGCGGCAGTGGGATCCCGTCCGCGTCGGGCGGGTCGAGGAGTACGGCATCCACTCCACGATGTCCGTGCCGCTGCAGGCGCGCGGCGCGACCCTGGGCGTCGCGGTCTTCACCAGGTTCCGGCACCCCGACGCGTTCACCCACGACGACGTGCTGCTGGCCGAGGAGGTCAGTGCCCGCGCCGCCGTCTGCATCGACAACGCCCGCCGGTACTCCCGCGAGCGTGAGACGACCTTGACCCTGCAGCGCAGCCTGCTCCCCCGGTGGCTGCCGCCCACCGCGGCGCTGGAGGCCGCCTCCCGTTATCTGCCCGCCGCCCGTTCCGGGGTCGGCGGCGACTGGTTCGACATCATCCCCCTGTCGGGGATGCGGGTCGCGCTGGTCGTCGGGGACGTCGTCGGCCAGGGCATCCAGGCCTCGGCCACCATGGGCCGGCTGCGCACCGCCGTGCGCACCCTCGCCGACATCGACCTGACCCCCGAGGAGCTCCTCACGCACCTGGACGACCTCGTCGTCCGGCTGTCGGAGGAGTCCGGCGGCGACGGCACGGGCGAGCTCGGCGCCACCTGTCTGTACGCGGTGTACGACCCGGTGTCGCGGCGCTGCTCCCTGGCCCGGGCCGGGCATCCGCTGCCCGTTCTGATGCCGCCGGACGGGCCGCCCCGGCAGGTCGCGCTGCCGTCGGGTCCGCCGCTGGGCGTGGGCGGCCTGCCCTTCGAGTCCGCCGAGCTGGAACTGCCCGAGGGCAGCGTGCTGGCGTTCTACACCGACGGGCTGGTCAAGAGCGGGGAGCGGGACGCCGACGCGGGCCAGGCTCTGCTGCGCGAGACGCTGGCCCTCCCCGCCGACTCCCTGGAGGCGGCCTGCGACCGGGTGCTGCACGCGCTGCTCCCGTCCGGCGGGTCCTCCGACGACGTGGCGCTGCTGCTGGCCCGTACCCGGGGGCTGCCCGCCGGTCAGGTCGCCACCTGGGACATCCCGGCCGACCCGTCGCTGGTCGCGCCGGTCCGCAAGCAGGTCGTCGACCAGTTGTCCGCATGGGCGCTGCTGGAGGCCTCCTTCACCGCCGAGCTGGTGGTGAGCGAGCTGGTCACCAACGCCATCCGGTACGGGGCGCCGCCCATCCGGCTGCGGCTGATCCACGACGCGACGACGCTGATCTGCGAGGTCTCCGACACCAGTCACACCGCGCCGCACCTGCGGCGGGCCAAGACCTGGGACGAGGGCGGGCGCGGCCTGCTGCTGGTGGCCCAGCTCACCCAGCGCTGGGGCAGCCGGCACACCGCCGAGGGCAAGACCATCTGGGCGGAGCTGGCGCTGGTCGAGGAGGAGTGAGCCGCGGTTTCCCGCCCGCCGCGGCGGGACACCCGAAGGCGCAGGGCGTGCGGTCCGGCGCCTCTGCCGGAAGTCGTGCGCGACGAACCCACGGGAGTGTGGAGAAGCGATGGCGAAGACGAACCGGCCCGCAGGCCGTACGGCCCTGCTGGCGAGCGCGGTGGCGGTGCTCGGCCTGCTGACCGCCTGCGGCACCGACGACGGCACGGCGAGCGCGACACCGTCCGGGCAGGCCGACTCCGCTGCCGCCGCCCCCGGCAGCAGCGCGCCCGCGCCCCGTGACACCGGCGGCGGGCCGACGGCCGGCACCACACCCGACGACACCGCTCCTGACGGCACCGCCGGCACCGCGTCCGGTGACAGCGCCGGATCCGCGTCCGCCTCGGCGCGCGCCGAGGGGCGCTGCCGCGCCTTTGAGCTGCGCGCCTCGGTCGGCCGCGTCGACCCGGGCGCCGGACAGCGCAACTTCCCGGTCGTGCTGACCAACACCTCCGCGCGCACCTGCACGCTGTACGGCTTCCCGGGCGCCGCGTTCGTGGACGCGTCCGGCGAGCAGCTCGGCCCGGACCCCGAGCGTGCCCCCGCGTCGCCGCGGAAGGTCACGCTGGAACCGGGCGGGAGCGCGTGGGCCGGGCTGTCGTTCTCCAGCCCGCAGATCAGCGGCGCCCGCACCGCCACCCCGGCGGCGCTGCTCGTGACGCCGCCGGACGAACGGGAGTCGCTCACGGTGAGGTGGACCGCCGGTGAGGTGCCGGTGGGCGGCAACGCGTCGTCGGTGACGGTCACCGCCCTGGAGGCCGGGACCGGCCCCTGAGTCCCTGCCCCCCCTGAGCCCTGGGGGCAGCCCGCCGCCCCGGCCCTGATCCGGTGCCGGGTCAGCCCTCCTCGACGAGGTCCAGGGCACGCTCCCAGGCGAACCCGGGACGCGTGCCGTCCGCCGCCGCCTGCCCCGTGTACGGGGCCCCGAAGCGCACACCCATCGCGCGCAGCCGTACCAGGCTCTCCCGGTAGGCGGGGTGGGAGGCCAGCGCGTCGGCCACGCAGGGCAGGACGGCGACGGGGACGCCGAGGCCGGACGCCTCGCACAGGGTGGCCACGGCGAGGGTGTCGGCCAGTCCGGCGGCCCACTTGTTGACCGTGTTGAAGGTGGCGGGCGCGACCACGACGGCGTCGGGCGCCGGGAAGGGGCGCGGATCGTCCGGCCGGCGCCAGGCCGAGCGGACGGGGCGGCCGGTTTGCGCCTCGACGTCGGCGACGTCGAAGAAGCCGCCCATGGCGACCGGGGTGGCGAGGACACCGACATCCCAGCCGCGTCCCTGCGCGGCGGCGATCAGCCCGCCGACACCGTCGGCCACACCGGCGGCGCAGACGACGACGTAGAGAAAGGGCTTCTCGCTGTTCCGGGCCTCTCGGGTCACGCCGGAACCTTACTCAACTCCCCGCACGGCGCCCACCGCACGGGAAGACACCGGACCCGACCGCGGACGACGGCGCTCCGTGTCGCGCGGCTTCCGGCGGTACGGGGCCGGAACGGGGTAGGGATGGAGCCGTGCACCGGCCGGTGTCGGACCGCGGTGCCAGTCAGCCGTACGACGTGAGGACGGGACGAGAATCATGCCTCTTGAGGGCGAGTACGAACCCAGCCCGACGCGGTGGGTGCGCGAGCAGGTGGAGCTCTACGAGAGCTCCGGCGGCACCGAGGGGACGACCCTGGCGGACACGGGCCGGCCCGTGGTCGTGCTGACCACGCGGGGCGCCCGCAGCGGAAAGATCCGCAAGACGCCGCTGATGCGCGTCGAGCACGAGGGCCGCTACGCGGTGGTCGCCTCCCTGGGCGGTGCGCCCGAGCATCCGCTCTGGTACCACAACGTCAAGGCCGACCCCCATGTGGAACTGCAGGACGGCCCGAGGAAGCGGGACATGACGGCCCGTGAGGTCACCGGCGCGGAGAAGGCCGAGTGGTGGGAGCGTGCCGTCGCGGCGTACCCGGCGTACGCGGACTACCAGAAGAAGACGGACCGTGAGATCCCGGTCTTCGTCCTGGAGCCGGCCGACGGGAACTGATCCGGGCCGGGGAAGGAAATCCCGGTTCCGCGTGCATGTCCCGGCCGATGCCGGGCACGCGGAGTTCAGGCCCCGCCGCGTTCCCCCGTCGCGGCGGGGCTTTCCGCTGCCTCCCGCGCGCGGCGGTCGGTGACGTCGAGGAAGATCTGCCGGGCCTCGGGGACGGTGTGCGCGAGGGACCTCTTGATGCGCACGGACACCTCCTCCACCCGCTCGCTGTCCAGGCCGGGGACGAGGTCGATGCGGGCGGCCACCAGCGTCGAGTCGAGCCCCGTCTTCATCGTGAACAGCGCCTCGACGCTGTCGATCTCCGGCTGCGCCTCCAGCAGTGCGCGGATCCGTCCGCTCGCCTCCGGGTCGGCGGCCTCGCCGATCAGCTGGTCGCGGGCCTCGCGGCCCAGCCGGTACGCCACGTGGACGAGCAGCGCGCCGATGGCGAGCGAGGCGCACGCCTCCCACACCACCTGCCCGGTGACCATGTGCAGGACCATGCCGATCATGGCGAGGACGACGCCGAGCACCGCGGTGCCGTCCTCGGCGACGACCGTGCGCAGCGCCGGGTCGCGCATCCCTTCGGCGGCACCGCCCTGCCGGCGCACCTGGTGCAGCGCCCGCAGCAGCGAGGTCCCCTCGGCGAGCAGCGCGACACCGAGCACGACCAGCCCGGCCACATAGCCGCCGAGATCCTCCTCGGCGCCCGTCCTGAGGGCCTCGACGCCCTGGAAGAAGGAGAAGCAGCCGCCCATGACGAAGATCCCGACGGCTGCCAGCAGCGACCAGAAGAAGCGTTCCTTGCCGTAGCCGAAGGGGTGGCGGCGGTCTGCGGGACGGCGGCTGCGGCGCAGCGCGGCGAGGAGGAAGACCTCGTTCACGCTGTCGGCCACCGAGTGCGCCGCCTCGGACAGCAGCGCGGGGGAGCCCGCGAGAAAACCGCCGACGGCCTTGGCGACCGCGATCACGAGGTTGGCCGCGAGGGCCACCAGCACGGTGATCCGCGTCCTGCGGTCGGCACCGCCGGCCTTCCCCCTGCTCTGCCCGCCGGATGTCCCGGTGTGCGCCCCGTCGGCCGTCCCGGGGCCTCTCCCCCGGTCCGTCTCTCCGCCGGACCGCCCGTCGTTCGCTGCCCTGTTCGAAAATGTCCCGCTCACGAGGGGCGACTGCCCTCCCGCAGGCGCGCTCACACCCGGCCCGTGGGTGGCCCGTCAGTGCCGGCGGCGGAAAACTGGGAACGCGTTCCCCAGGGCACGGCGACAACAGGGAGGTACGTCCCATGAGCGGCGACGGCGACGGGACGCCCGGCAACAGCGGTTACGGCAGGAAGGCGTTCAAGCGGTCCAGGAGCCACTTCACGGACCGCATCACCGCGGACGGCCGGGACGGCTGGCCCGTGGAGGCGGGCCGCTACCGGCTGGTGGTCAGCCGCGCCTGCCCGTGGGCGAGCCGGGCCCTGGTGTCCCGGCGGCTGCTCGGTCTGGAGGACGCGCTGTCCCTGGCGGTCGCCGACCCGGTCCAGGACGACCGCAGCTGGCGCTTCACCCTGGACCCGGACGGCCGGGACCCCGTCCTCGGCATCCGCTTCCTCAGCGAGGCCTACGACAAGCGGGAGACCGGCTACCCGGGCGGGGTGAGCGTGCCGGCGGTCGTGGACGTGCCCAGCGGGAAGCTGGTCACCAACGACTACCAGCAGATCACCCTGGACTTCGCGACCGAATGGACGGCCCTGCACCGGCCGGGCGCGCCCGACCTGTATCCGCACGCCCTGCGCGACGAGATCGACGAGGTGATGGCGGGCGTCTACGAGGACGTCAACAACGGCGTCTACCGGGCGGGTTTCGCCACCGGCCAGGAGGAGTACGAGGCCGCCTGCGCGGGCGTGTTCCGGCGGCTGGAGCGGCTGACGCCCCGGCTGGAGAGGCAGCGCTACCTGGTCGGGGACACGATCACGGAGGCGGACATCCGCCTGTTCACCACGCTGGTGCGCTTCGACGCCGTCTACCACGGCCATTTCAAGTGCAACCGCTGGAAGCTGACGGAGAATCCGGTGCTGTGGGCCTACGTCCGCGACCTGTTCCAGACGCCCGGATTCGGCGACACCGTCGACTTCGACCACATCAAGCGGCACTACTACCAGGTCCACACCGGCATCAATCCGACCGGCATCGTGCCGCTGGGCCCGGACCTGTCCGGCTGGCTCACGCCGCATCACCGGGAGGAGCTGGGCGGCCGTCCGTTCGGCGACGGCACCCCGCCGGGGCCGGTGCGCGCCGGGGAGGAGGTGCCGGCGCGCGGCAGGCCCTGACCCCGCGGCGCGTACGCGCCGCTCACCGGAGTCACTCACCGGTGTCGTTCACCGCAGTCATCCACCGAACCCGAAGGAGATCCACGTGGCCAAGAAGAAGAAGCAGAAGCTCCCCCTCGCCTACAAGCCCGTCGGCTTCGTCCTGGGCTGGGCCGGCGGCGCGCTGGCCGGGATGGCCTTCCAGAGGACGTGGAAGCTCCTCCGTCACGAGGACGACGCGCCCGACGCCCTGGACCCGGACCGCGGCTGGGGGGAGATCCTGCTGGCCGCCGCGATCCAGGGTGCCATCTTCGCCGCCGTACGCAGTGCCGTGGACCGGACCGGGGCCAAGGCGATCGAGCGCTCCACCGGTGTGTGGCCGGTCGGCGACAAGGGCGGCCGGGACTGACCGGGCCGGACGGGGCCGTACCCGGGCGGCCAGGACCGGCCGCCCGCGGCACGCACGGCGCAGGCGGCACCCTCCGGGACGCGGGGATCAGCCCTGCTTGGGTGCCGTCGGCGCCGTGCCGCGGCGCAGGGTGAAGGAGTGGCCCGCCGGGTCGGAGAAGCCGCGCTCCTCGTGCGGGCCCGGCGCGTCCTTCGCCTCCAGCGGGCGCCCGCCGAGCCCCACCACCCCGCGCTCCGCCTCGTCGAGGTCGTCCACCACGAAGTCCAGGTGGGCCTGGAGGGAGTTCTCGGGGCGGGGCCAGCTCGGCGGGGTCGCGTTGACGTCCCGGCGGAACGCCATGCGGAAACCGCCGGGCCCGCTGATCTCGATGCGGTTGGCGGACACCTCGGTCTCCTCCGCGTCCAGCAGCCCCTTGTAGAACTCGGCGAGCCTCTCGGGTTCCGAGCAGTCGAGCACCACGACGCCCGCGTTGACCAGTGCCATGTCTCCTCCGAAGGATTCCGGGCACGGGACGCCGTGCCCCGCGGCCCTGTACCTTGCGCATTTCCCGGCCCGGCGAATTCAGTCGGCCGGCGGGCAACGACGCCCGGGGGAGGGCGCGTCGGCCGGCCGTCAGGAGATGCCGGTCCGGCGCCGCGCCCGTCCGCGTGTGCGTCTCAGCGTGCCGACCGGAACGTCCGGCGGTACGCCTGCGGCGAGACCCCGATCGTCGCGTGCAGGTGCTGGCGCAGCGAGGCGCCCGTGGCGAAACCCACCCGGCCCGCGATCTGGTCGACCGGGAGGTCGCTGGACTCCAGCAGATGCCGGGCCCGTGCGACGCGCTGCTGGATCAGCCAGCGGCCGGGGCTGACGCCCACTTCGCCCTGGAAGCGCCGGGCGAAGGTGCGCAGGCTCATCCGGGCGTGCGCGGCGAGATCGGCCAGCGTCAGGGGCTCGTCGAGGTGGTCCAGGGCCCAGGCGCGGGTCGCGGCCGTGCTCGCGGCGCCCCGTTCGGGCACGGGCTGCTCGATGTACTGGGCCTGTCCGCCGTCCCGGAAGGGCGGGACCACGCAGCGGCGGGCGACCGTGTTGGCCAGTTCGCTGCCGTGGTCCTCGCGTACGAGATGGAGGCAGAGGTCGACGCCGGAGGCCGCGCCCGCGGAGGTGAGGACACGGCCGTCGGCCACGAAGAGCACGTCCGGGTCGAGGGGAATGTGCGGATACATGCGCCGGAACAGGCCGGTCAGCCGCCAGTGGGTGGTCGCCCGGCGGCCGTCGAGGAGCCCCGCGGCGGCCAGCACGAAGGCGCCGGTGCAGATGGAGACGATGCGCGCGTCGGGGCGGATCCGGGCCAGGGCCGCGACGACCTCGGGGGGCGGTTCGCCGGTGACCCGGGAGGGCGCGACGGCGGGGATCACCACCGTGTCGGCCGAGTCCAGGACCTCGGGCCCGTGGTCGGCGGTGACGGTGAAGTCCGCGTCGGTGCGCACCGGCCGGCCGTCGACGCTGCAGGTGAGCACTGTGTAGCGGCCGTCGGCGGCGCCCAGGACACGGCTGGGGATGCCCAGTTCGAAGGGGTAGACGCCGTCGAGGGCCAGCACCACGACCCGTTCCGCCCGCCCGTCCGGGCGCTTCGCATGCCGCATGGCACGATCCTATCGAGTCATGGCCATCATGCCATTTTCCTGGGGGGCGCCGGACGGCAGGCTGGGTCAGCATGAGCGATGTGAACACGATGCGAGCGATCAGCCAGGACACCCTCGGCGGCCCCGAGGTGCTGCGCGAGGTACGGCTGGAACGGCCCGAGCCGCGACCGAACGAGGTGCTGGTGCGGGTGCGCGCCGCCGGAGTGAACCCGACCGACTGGAAGCACCGGGCGAACGGCGGTTTCCTCGGCGAACCGCCGTTCGTCCTGGGCTGGGACGTCTCGGGCGTGGTGGAGGCGGTGGGGATCGGCGTCGCCGATTTCCGGCCGGGCGACGAGGTCTTCGGCATGCTGTCCTACCCGTTCGGCCACGGCTCCCACGCCGAGTACGTCGCGGCCCCGGCCCGCGGCTTCGTCCACAAGCCCGCCGGGATCGACCACGTCCGGGCGGGCGCGCTCCCGCTGGTGTCGCTGACGGCGTGGCAGGCGCTGGTGGAGCGGGCCGACGTGCGGCAGGGGCAGCGGGTGCTGATCCACGCGGCGGCCGGCGGTGTCGGCCACGTGGCGGTGCAGATCGCCAAGGCCCGGGGCGCGTACGTGATCGGCACGGCCAGCGCGGGCAAGCACGAGTTCCTGCGCTCGCTGGGCGTGGACGAGCCGGTGGACTACCGGGAGACGGACGTCACCGAGGCGGTGAAGGACGTGGACGTCGTCCTGGACACGATCGGCGGCGAGACGTCGCTGCGGTCCCTGCGCGTACTGCGTCCGGGCGGGGTCGTGGTGTCGATCCTGCCGGTCGGGTCGCAGGAGTTCTTCGAGGAGGCGGAGCGGCTCGGCGTGCGGGCCGTGCGGATGCTCGTCGACGCGGACCGGGCCGGCATGCGGGAGATCGCCGGTCTGGTCGAGTCGGGCGCGCTGCGGGCCACGGTCGAGAGGACGTTCCCGCTGAGCGACGCGGCGCAGGTCCACGCGCTCGGCGACACGGGCCGCACCACGGGGAAGCTGGTCCTCGTGGTCGACTGACGGGACTCCCCGCCGCTTCCGGACGGTTGACGGGCCGTCACGGCGCCGGGGGTGTGCTCGACGAGGGCGGGTGGGTGCGCTTGTCGCGCGCCCACCCGCTGACGCCGTACATGCCGCGGGTCACCGGCACGACGGGCGGTGTCCCGGCCCGGCTGCTCACCGCCGCGCCGGCACCGCACCTGCCACCGCCCCGCACCCGCGCGCCCCCGCCCTTCGTCCCGTCCGCCAACTCCTCTGCCTGCCAAGGGAGATGGCGGGCATCCGGACAGCAGGAAGGAGGGCCGTCGCCATGACGACACCCAACAGGCACCTCCCCCGGCGCATGCCCGGCTGGGCGAAGGCGGTGAGCGCCGTCGCGCTGGTGCTCGTCGTGCTGTTCGCGGGGCTGCGACTGAGCGTCGTGCCGGGACTGAAGGACCTCTTCGGCTCCGAGACCCACGACCGGTCGGGACCCGCCCTGCTGCAGTCCATCCGGGACATGAGCCGCTACGAGGCGGCGTCCGGCAGCTTCCAGGTCGTCGTGGACCTCGAGAAGGACGCCAGGTTCCTGCCCGACGCCGTCCGCGGCACCCGCACCCTGTACGTCGGGGCCGGCACCGTCGGCGCCTATGTCGACCTCGGGAAGGTCGGCGAGGACGACGTGTCGGTGAACGGCGACCGCACCTCGGCCACGCTGCGGCTGCCGCACGCCGCGCTCGGCGAGCCGGCCCTCGACCCGGAACGCTCGTACGCCGTCTCCAAGCAGCGGGGTCTGCTGGACCGGCTCGGCGACCTGTTCTCGGACAACCCGAACGGCGAGCAGGCCGTGCAGAAGCTCGCGGCCCGGCACATCGGCGAGGCGGCGAAGGAGAGCGGACTGACCGCGCGCGCCGAGCACAACACCACGGCGATGCTGCGGGGCCTGCTGCGCTCCCTCGGGTTCGAGGAGGTGCGGGTCACCTACGGGTCCTGAACGGCGGGCCCCGGACCGGGAACGTCCCGGCATCCCCGGCGGCTTCGCGGGTAACCGGCCCGGCACGCGGGGAAGTTGACGACTGGAGGACCACATGGCTCGTGCCGTCCCACGACCGAGTTCCCTGCGGCGCCCCCGCGCCGACGAGGCGCAGGACGCCGGCCGGCGCGAACGGCGCCCGCTCCCTCTCCCGCTGCGCCTGCTGGCGATGGCGTGCGCGTTCGTGTTCATGGTGGCGTTCGCGGCCGTGCTGGCCCGGCTGACCCTGCACCCCTCCCCCGCCTCGGAGGCGCTGACGCACACCAACATGCATCCCGGCCGCTCCCTGCGGGCCTATCTGGACCAGCCCGCGCTGCGCGACGCCGTGAAGCAGATCGGCGGCAACCTGCTGCTGGGCGTCCCCTTCGGCGTCCTGGTCCCGGTGGTCGCGCCGCGCACGCGCGGGGTACTGCGGGTGCTGCTGCTGACCGCCGTGGTGATGCTGCTGGTGGAGTTCGCGCAGGGCTCCCTGGTCACCGGGCGGGCCTTCGACATCGACGACGTGATCCTCAACAGCACAGGCGCGCTGATCGGCTACCTTCTCCTGGGCCGGCGGACCAGCCGCGCGGTACACGCCCGCCGCCCCCGCGGCTGAGCGAAGGGCCCGCTCCTGCCCGGGAAGGGGCCGGACGGACCTCAGCCGGCGCGCAGGACCCGGAAGCGGCCGGGTTCCGCCGGGTCGCGGTCGGCGACCTGGAGGGGCGGCCACGTCCACTGCCAGACGCCGACGCCCGGCGTGCGGGAGAACCGGATCCGCCCGCGGGTGCCCTCGGCCTCGACCCGCGGCCAGGCCTCGGCCGTGCGCGCCCGGTCCACTCCGTGGGCGCGCAGCGCTTCGGCGAGGACGAGGACGGTGTCGTACCCCTCGAGGGCGACGAACGAGGGCGCTTCGGCGAGCCGCTCCCGCAGCGCCGCCGCGACGCGGGTGCCGAGGGGGCCGAGGCGCTCGGGCAGGTAGCGCAGGAACGGGATCCCGGCGCCGTCGCCGCCCAGTGCCGCCGTCCATCCGGCGAACTCCGGCTGTCCGGCGGGTGCGCCGATCAGGACGTGGGCGAGGCGCGCGTCGCGGCGGACGGCCCTGACGACCGGCACCGCGGGCTCCGGGTGGCCGACCAGCAGCAGGAGGGCCGTCGCGCGGTGGGCGACGAGTTCCTCGCACACCGCCGCGGGGTCCGGTGCGCTCATGTCGAGCTCGACGACCGTGCCGCCGTGCGGAGCTAGGTGGTCCCGCAGGATGCGGGTCCCGGAAGCCCAGTAGACGCTCGGCTGGGTCGCGACGGCGATCCGGCGGTGCCCCTCCCCGAGCAGGAAGTCCCCGTAGAACCGCCAGCCGCGGGACTGCGCCGGGGCGAGGCGCGCGACCCGGTCCGCCGGCCGGTCGGTGAGCGCGTCGAGAACCGCCGACGAGCACAGGAAGGGCAGGCCGAGGGCTTCCGCCCCGGCGGCGGCGGCGCGGGCGACGACGCTGTGGTACTCCCCCGCCAGCGCGGCCACGCCCAGGCCGGCCAGTTCCTCCACGGCCGCCGCGGCCCGGTCCGGGTCGGCGGCGGTGTCCCGGACCAGCAGCTCCAGCGGTCGTCCGTGGACTCCGCCGGCGTCGTTGACGTCGCTCACGGCCAGCTCGAGCCCGGCCAGCAGGTGCCGGCCCGCCTCGGTCCAGCCGGGCGGAGCGAGCGGGGCGAGGGCTCCGATCCGGACAGTCGTAGCAGTGCGCCGTGGCGGTCGTGTCTGGGTGGCCATGGCGGTCATTGCATTCGCCGCCGTCGCCGACGGCAACCGATTATGTGTCCGCAGGACCGGCGGGCCCCGCGGCCCGGCCGGTCCGCGCGGTCAGGACCGGCGCGGTGTCAGGACTGGCGCGGTGTCCAGGTGAACTTGTCCCCGCCCACCCAGCGGACCACGTCGGGGTCGTCGAGGTCGTGGACCTTGATGCCGAAGGCGGCGGCGGCCTCCAGGACGTCGACGACGGTCGTCGCCTCTCCGACCACCTGTCCGTCGATCTCCACGATCCGGAACGGCGGCGTGCCCGGTTGCACCCCGAGCACGAGGATCCGCGGACTGCCGATGTGCGGGCTCGCGATTTCGGTCATGAGTCGAGGGTAGGCCGCGAACCCGGGAAGCGGCCTCGCGTCCCCGTCCGCGCGGGTCCCCGTACGGGGTCCGCGGCGGTCCGTGGCCGCGCGGGAAGCCGGTGTGCGGCCACGCGCCGCGCTCAGGGGCGCCGCCAGTCGTCGCTCGTCAGATGCGATCCGGCCATCGGGCCCATGCGGAGCATGCCGCCGTCCACGCTCCAGGACGCGCCGGTGACGTAGGAGGCGTCGGGACCGGCGAGGAAGGCGATGACGGCGGCGACCTCGCGGGCGTCACCGGGACGGCCGAGGGGCACGCCGGGGCGGTGCTCGGTGTGCGGGTCGGTGTCCTCCTGGCCGGTCATCGGGGTGGCGATCTCGCCCGGGGCCACCGCGTTCACGGTGATGCCGTGCTCGGCCAGCTCGATCGCCATGACCTGGGTGAGCAGGCCGAGGCCGCCCTTGGCCGCGCAGTACGGTGCGGCGCCCACCCGCGGCTGGTGCTCGTGCACGGAGGTCACGTTGACGATCCGGCCCCCGCCGCCCTGGCGGATCATGCGCCGGGCCGCTTTCTGCCCGCACAGGAAGGGCCCGGCCAGGTCGACGTCCAGGACGTGCCGCAGATCGTCGAGGCCCAGGTCGAGGAAGGGCGTGGCGGTGCCGGTGCCGGCGTTGTTGACCAGGACGTCGATCCGGCCGAGCCGTTCGCACAGCGCGTCCACCGTGTCGGCGGCCCCGGGCAGCCGGGTCAGGTCCACGTGGGCGGTCTCGGCGCGGCGTCCGAGGGCCCGGACCTCCTCGGCGGTGCGCTCGGCGCCCTCCTCGTCGGCGTGCCAGGTGATGCCGATGTCCATGCCCGCCTCGGCCAGGCGTACGGCGGTGGCGCGGCCGATCCCCGAGTCGGAACCGGTGACGACGGCCACCTTGGTCTCGGTCGGCGTGGGACTGGGCACGACGGGCCTCCTCGCGGGCGCGGACGGTGTGACGGGGCATCGCAGTACCCGGGGGCCGGGCGGACAAACCGCCGGTGCCGTCGTGCGGCCCCGGCCCGCCGGGAACCCCGAAGGCGCCGGCCCGGACCCGGGAGGGCCGGCCGCCCGGCGGTGTGGCGGATCCCGGAGTGACGGGCCGCTGACGTGGTACTCGCCCGGCTCACGCAGCGAAGGCACGGGAGAAGGGAACGGCGCATGCAACGGGCGGCCGTGTTCGACGTCGACGGAACCCTCGCCGACACCAATCATCTGCACGTGGTCACCTGGTGGGAGGCGTTCCGGCAGGCGGGCCATCAGGTGCCCATGCACGCCGTCCACCGCGCCGTCGGCCTGGCCTCCACCGACCTGATCGCCCGCCTGCTGGGCGAGGACCGGGACAAGGACGGGGACGCGCAGCTCAGCGCCGCCCACAAGACGCTCTACGCACAGTACTTCGACCGGCTGCCGGCTCTGCCGAAGGCGGGGGAACTGCTGCGGCGGCTGGCCGGCGACGGCTGGAAGGTCGTCCTCGCCACCTCGGCGGGAGGCGCGGAGCTGGAGGCGCTGCGGCGGGCGATCGACGCGGACGACGCGATCACCGCCACCGCCAGCGCCGACGACGTCGACGCGGGGAAACCGGCGCCCGAACCGGTGCAGCACGCCCTGGAGCTCGCCGGGGTGCCGGCGGAGCGGGCGGTGTTCGTCGGCGACACGGTCTGGGACATGCGCGCCGGGAGCAGCGCCGGGGTGCGGTGCGTGGGCGTGCTGTGCGGGGGTCTGCCGCGCGCCGACCTCGAGGAGGCGGGCGCGGACGCGGTGTACGCGGACCCGGCCGATCTGCTGGCCTCGCTGGCGGACAGTCCCCTTGCATGAGCCGACGGAACGCGGGCAGGCCCCGCGGCATGTGGAACGTATGACGGAACCGGAACACGCCGCCCGGCGAGCGGCCGGGGGCGAGAAGACGGACGGCGGGGCGGGACGGCGGGGCCGGTGGTGGTCCGACACGGTGCGGGCGGTGCGCGGAGCACGTCCGCTGGACCGGGTGCGGCGGGAGGCCGGCGCCGCCTGCCAGGCCGCCCGGGCCGCCTGGCAGGGCCCCGGACGGGAACGCGACCTGGTCGTCCAGTCGCTGAAGGCCGCGGGGGCGGCACTGCTCGCCTGGGCCGTGGCCGGCGTCTGGCTGGACGATCCGATGGCGATGATGGCCCCCTGGGTGGCGGTGGTCCTCGTCCAGGCCACCGTCTACAGCTCCGTGCGCCAGGGGGCGCAGCAGTTCGCGGCGATCTGTCTCGGGTCGCTGGTGGCGTCGGGGGCCCAGGCGCTCACCGACGACAACACCGGGGCGCTGGCCCTGTCCCTGCCGCTGCTGATGCTGCTCTCGAACTGGCCCCGCTTCGGTCAGCAGGGCGTCTACGCGGCCACCACGGCACTGTTCGTCCTGGCCGCGGGCACGCCGGTGTCCGCGTCCGCGGTCGGGCACCGGGTGGGGCAGGCGGCGCTCGGCGCGGTCATCGGCATCGCGGTGAACGCGTTCGTGCTGCCGCCGATCCATCTGCGCGACGTCCGGGAGAACCTCGCGGCGCTGGCCCGGGAGGCGGGCGACGTGCTGCACACCGTCGCGGCGGACCTGCGGGAGTCCGAGTGGGACGAGCAGACCGCGGCCGGCTGGACGGGCGAGGCCGCCCGGCTGCAGCGGAGGGTGGACGCGCTGGCGTCGGCCCGGTCCTGGAGCCGGGAGAGCCTGCGCCTGACCTACGGCCCGCTGCGGGTGCTGCACCGGGCGCCCCCGCCGGCGCCGCCGGAGGAGGAGGACCAGCGGTGGGGCCGGGTCACCGGGAACATCACGGCGCTGACCCGGACGCTGGCGGTGGCGGCCGACGAGCACCGTACGCCCGCGCCTCCCGAAGGCCCGGTCCTCGGCCTGTACGCGCGGCTGCTGGAGCTGATCGGCGACTCCTGCCACGCGGAGGCCGGCCGGGTGGTGGGCGAGAACACCGGGGCCCGTCCGGAGGCCGCGACGGAGGCGACGATGCGGGAGCTGCACCGGCGGTTGCAGGAGGGCCTGCGGGAGCACGCCGGACAGGGCGCGGCACAGGCGGCGGTGCTGGGATCGCTGCTGCTGCAGGCCGAGAACCTGTGGGCCGAGATCGTGCCCGAGGCCGAGGACGGCACCCAGGACGTCACCGGCGCCGGCACCGGTGACGCCTGAGGGCCAGTGACGCGGATCACCCCAAAACGCGACAGACGGTGGAACACCGGGAGGGTGTCCGCCGTTGAAAAGGGCGTGGGTACGGACGGGACAGTGTCCCCGGGCCTCACCTATCGCCCACAGGGACGATCGTTCGGCTGAAGCCCTGTGGAGCCCTTCGCCGAGAGGCGACCGCCGTCCGTATCCACCACAGACCGCCCCGACCGTGATCCCCCCGTCCGGTCGGGGCTCTTCTTTGTCCCGGCCCGCGAGGGGTACCCGGCCCCTGCGAGCGAGCAGGCGGACGGGAGGAGCGGAAGGTGAGCAGTTCAACGGGCGGCCGGATCGTGGTCACGGGAGCCACCGGCAATGTGGGGACCAGCGTCGTGAAGGTCCTCTCGGAGGATCCGGAGGTCGGTTCCGTCCTGGGACTGGCCCGGCGGATCCCCGCGTGGTCCCCTCCGAAGACGGAGTGGGCCGCCGTCGACCTGGCCTCGGAGGGGGCCGATCCGACCGGACTCTTCGCGGGCGCCGACGCGGTGATCCATCTGGCGTGGGCTTTCCAGCCGACGCACGATCCGGTGACGACCTGGCGCACCAACGTCCTCGGCTCCCTGCGGGTCTTCGACGCGGTGGCCGCGGCCGGGGTGCCGACGCTGGTGCACGCCTCGTCGGTCGGCGCGTACTCGCCGGGGCCGAAGGAGCGCGCCGTGGACGAGTCGTGGCGACGCACGGCTGGCCGGACGCGGCGTACTGCCGGGAGAAGGCCTATCTGGAGCGGGTGCTGGACACCTTCGAACGCGACCATCCGGGTGTCCGTGTCGTACGCATGCGGCCGGCGTTCCTCTTCAAGCGGGAGTCGGCGAGCGAGCAGCGGCGGATCTTCGGCGGCAGGTTCCTGCCCGGCCCGGCGGCCCGTCCGGAGCTGCTGCCCTTCCTGCCGGACGTGCCGGGGCTGCGGATGCAGGCGCTGCACACCGACGACGCGGCGGGCGCCTACCGGCTGGCGGTGCGCACGCAGGACGCCCGGGGACCGTACAACCTGGCGGCCGATCCGCCGGTCGACGCGGAACTGCTGGGCGAGATGCTCGGCGTCGACCGGCGGGTCCGGCTGCCCCGCACGGTGGCCCGGTCGGCGATCGCCGCCGCGTGGGGCCTGCGTCTGCTGCCGGCGTCCCCGCACCTGTTCGACGCGGTGCTGCGGCTTCCGCTGATGGACTGCACCCGCGCGCGTGCGGAGCTCGGCTGGCGTCCGGTGCGCACGGCGACCGAGGTGCTGGAGGAGTTCCTGCGGGGCTTCCGGGAGGGCGCGGGAGCGGAGACGGAACCGCTGCGGGGACGCAAGGCCGGCTGAGCGCGTACGGGCGGCGGGCCGGGACGCGGGGCGCCCCTTCCGTACGTACGTCCTGGTACGGCGAGCGGCCCGCCGGGCGGACCCGGCGGGCCGTTCTCGTCCCGGGGCGCCGGCGGTCGCTCCGTGCGGTCCCGCGAAGGGGGCCGTCCGCCGGTGCCGCCGGCCGGTGCCGTCAGCCGGAGGACTCGTCCGGCACGGGGTGCTCGGGGTGGACGTTGCCCGACCGCGGCCCGTTCTGGCGGCCGGTCCCCGCCTCGTCCGTGTCGGGGACGTCGTCGCCGGAGCCGGAGGTCTCGTCGCCGTCGCCCTCGGTGTCCCCGGCGCCGTCGGAGTCCGCCCGGGCGGGCGCGGTCTCCCAGGGGTCCTCGCCGCTGCCGGCCTGCTGGTCCGGCATGTCCCGCGGCACGGGGGCACCGTTCTCGCCGGGTCCTTCGAGGCGGTGGTCGGTCACGGCGCGCTCCTTCCTGCGGTGTCCGGGCTCGTCCGGACGCCGTCGGGTACCTCCGGGCCGGCCGGTGAAACCCCGGCGCGGCGCTCAGTGCCCCACGGAAAAAGCCTTTGGCTCTCTCCCGGGCGGCTATATACCCTAGGCAGCCGCCTAGACACCCTAGGCATTGCCGGGTGACCGGCACCCACGACCGCCTCCGGAGGCTTCCCATGCGCAGACTCACCGAGCGGGACATCCGCGATTCCTTCATCAACTGCTCGAAGGGCGAGGCGAAACGCCTGGCCGTGCCCCGCGATCTCGACGAGCGCCCGTGGGAGGACCTCGATTTTCTCGGCTGGCGGGATCCCGGCGCGCCCGACCGCAGTTATCTGGTCACCGAGCAGGGTGACCGTCTGGTGGGGGTGGCGCTGCGCTTCCAGGCGTCCCGGCGCGGCTTCCTCCACCGCAGCCTGTGCTCGCTGTGCCTGACGACCCACCCCGGTGGCGGCGTGTCGCTGATGACCGCGCGCAAGGCGGGCCCGGCCGGCCGCGAGGGCAACTCGGTCGGCCTGTACATGTGCACCGACCTGGCGTGTTCCCTGTACGTGCGCGGCAGGAAGGTGCCGGAGTCCGGCGGCCGTTTCGAGGAGAGCCTCACCCAGGAGGAACAGATAGCCCGCACCGTGGACAATCTCTCGGCCTTCCTCGCCAAGCTCACCGGCTGATCCCCGCGCCGCGCGGCGGCACCCGGCGCGCGGGAACCGTTATGGCCGCCTGCGTCCGGTTACCGTCCTGTCCGGATACGTTCGTTGCGCCGGGGGAAGGGGAACAGCCTGAGGATGCTGGATGTACGTGAGGCCGCGGTGTCCGCCGTGCGCCGGGTGAAGTCTCTGCTGAAGTGGCACCGGGACCCCGTGGTCGCACAGGCGGTGCGGTCGGCCGCCGCGGCGTCGATCGCCTATGTGATCGCGGTGCGGCTGAGCCCCGACAAGTCGGCGGCGCCGCTCACCGCGCCGCTCACCGCTCTGCTGGTCGTCCAGGTCACCCTGTACGCCACGCTCAAGATGAGTTTCCGCCGGGTGAACGCCGTGGTGGCCGGTGTCCTGGTCGCCATCGCCTTCAGTCAGCTGGTCGGTCTGAGCTGGTGGAGTCTGGCCCTGGTGATCCTGGCGGCGCTGGGCGTCGGGCATCTGGTGCGGGCGCACGAGTTCACGGCCGAGGTGGCGATCAGCGCCATGCTGGTGCTCGGCGTCACCGCGCACGGCTCGCTGGCGTGGGCCCGGGTGGTGGAGACGCTGATCGGGGCGATCGTCGGTCTGGTCTTCAACCTCCTGTTCGCGCCGCCGGTGTGGGTGGAGCAGGCCGGGGAGTCGATCGAGGGTCTGGCCCGGCGGGTGCGGCAGCTGATGCTGCGCATGGGCGAGGAGGCCGCGGGCAGCACGGCGTTCCACGAGGCGGCGGCACGGCTGCACGAGGCCCGCCGCCTCGACCACGACATCGCCGAGGTGGACGAGGACCTGCGGCAGGCCGAGGACAGCCTGCGGCTGAACCCCCGCGTCCGCGAGGGCCTGCTGCACCGGGTGGTGCTGCGCACCGGTCTGGACACCCTGGAGATCTGCACGGTCGTCCTGCGGGTCCTCGCGCGCACCTTCACCGACCTCGCGAAGGAACGCGAGCCCGACCCCCTGTTCCCGCCGGAGACGGGCGCGGCCGTCCAGCAGCTCCTGTCCGAGATCGCCGACGCCGTGGTCAGCTTCTCGGTGCTGGTCACCACCAGCGTCAGCGAGAACGCCGAGTCGGCGGAGGAGCGGCTGACCGCCGAGCTGCGGCAGGCGGCGCTCACCCGGGACAGGCTCGCCCAGCTGCTGCTGGAGAACGTGCAGCGCGACGCCCGGCAGTGGCAGCTGCAGGGCGCGGTGCTCACCGAGGTGAACCGCATCATCGACGAGATGGACACCGAGCACCGCTCGCGCAGGCTGCTGGAGGAGCTGGACCGCCACACGCGCGAGCAGCGCGAACGCCTGCCGCGGCTGACGGGCCTGCGGGACCGGATGCGCGCGCTGTCACGCCGCCGCCGGAACCGCGGCGCCTCGGGACATCGTTCTCGCTGAGAGAGGGACGGACCGGCACCGGCTCGTCCGCCGGCGGGCAGAACGGAAAGAGGGACGCGGGGATGACCGACACCGGTGTGCGCATCGACGGGGACACGCTGCGGCTGCCGGGCGGGGCGGCGGTGCGCTTCAAGCGCACGCTGCGCCTGCCCGAGACGGGCACGCACGCGCTGCCGCCGGGGCTGGGCACGTTCCCGCTCCGCCGGGTCGCCGACCACGCCGACACCGTGCCCGAGGCGTGGCGGGCGCGCGGCGGCGTGATGCTGCCGGTGTACCTGCGCGAGGCCATGTGGCTGAATTTCGTCGGCACCAGGGAGCCGACGGCGCTGCAGGTCGGGGTGGGCAAGGTGTGCGCGGTCTCCGGAAAGCCGTGGAGCGATCGGCTGTCCCGCGACCCGCAGAACTACGTGGTGCTCCCCCGCCAGCCGTGGCTGGACGGCATCAACTCGGGGACGGGCACGGTCCGCCAGTTCGTGGCCGTGCCGCTGGGCATGGGGGCCACCGTCGAGGGCCAGGTGACCGGCGAGGAGGTGTGGGGCGGCGTGCAACTGCAGGTCTTCACGCTCGGCGACCGGGCGCTGGCCCGCTGGCGGGAGGAGGAGCGGCGCCGGGCCGAGGCGCTGCGCGCCCGGGGCGCCAGGCCGCGCGGCGCTCTCGCGGCCTCGGCGCCGATGCCCGCGCCGGGCGCGGCACCGGCGGCCCCCGGCGCGGCCCCGCGCCGTTCGGCGCCCGCCATGGGCCTGGGAGTCGGCGGGACCATGCGGCAGGAGATCTACCGGGACGAACGGCCCCTCGGGGACTGGGCCGGACAGCCGGCGGGCCGGGTCTTCGTGCACCTGGTGACGCCCCCGCAGTGGCGGCGCATCACCGGCGAGGAACCGCCGCCCTCCCCCGTCGACCGGGCCGCGTACACCAGGGCGGGACTGCCCTGGTACGACTACTACGACGAGGACGCCCACGACCTCGCGCCGTCCGGCACCCTGGGGGACGTCAAACCGGTCGGGGAGTGGATCGGCGACGACCACGAGCCCTGGCAGCCCCCGGCCCCCTCGCAGGTGCACCCCCTCGGGGACGCCCCGGGCGCGCCGGTGCAGGACGGCGACTGGTAGGACGCCGCCCCGCGGTCCGCGCGGGTGCGTGCGGGAACGTGCGGGTCACGCCTCGCCGTCGGTGTGCCGGCGCTGCAGCGCGGCGCGCGGGCACGGGGCCGCGCCCGCCTGCCCGAGCAGCACGTGCACGCGTTCCGTGAGCTGCGCGAGGTCGTCCGCGGGCGCGTGGAACGGCAGGCGTACGTCGCCGTGGGCGCGGAGGCGCTCGATGCGCAGCGTCAGCCCGTGCCGGTCGACGGCGAGGGGACGGACCCGGACCGCGCCGAGCAGACTGCCGGCGTCGACGAGCCGGGTGAGCCGCTCGACGGCGTCGCCGTGGCAGTCGGCGAGGTGGGTCAGCAGCCGGGCCTCGGCCGTGGCCAGCGGGTCGGGCGCCGCGGCGGCGAACTCCTCGAGGCCGACCACCGTGACGCCGGACGGCCGGCGCAGCACCACGCGGGTGGGCCGGAACGCCAGGTGGCCGTCGTCCGGGGCGAACCAGCCCGCCAGCCAGAGCCGGGCGCGGATCCGGGAGCGCACCGGGACGGGTGCCACGTCGGCGAACTCCAGCACGGCGGACGGCTCCCCGCGGGGTGCGCAGACCGCCGCCGCGAGCAGGGCGCTGTCCTCCGGCACGCGGAGCAGCACCCGGCCGTCCTCGGTCACGGTGTGCGCGCCGGCGAACTCCTCGCGGGCGCCCTCCGCGGTCACCGCGCAGGACCAGGCGGTGGCGAGCACGGAGCGGGCCTGCTCCGCCGCGGCGGGCGCGGCCGTCCAGGTGTGGTGGTCACCCATCCCAACCTCCGTCGTTCAATCAATTAGGTAAGGCTTGCCTAAGCTATAGGAGATCGGAGGGTGAGCCAACCAGGACGGGTGTTCCACGGGGATTCGGGCCGGTATTCCGGACACGGCCGTCGCCGTCAGGTGGGCGGAGGAGATACGCGTAATAGCCGCCACTTCATAGCAGAGCGTGATGGTCGAATACGGTGAGTGTGCGTACGCTTCGTGATCTGGCCCTGGCCCCGCTACCGGGATCGTCGCTGTTTATGGTGGCCGCTGTCAGTCGGTCGGGCGTGGGGCGGTTGGTGTGGCGTCGCTGGAGCGGACGGCGTATCCGAGGTTCAAGAGGCTTATCTCGGAACGGGAGTTGCGGGAGTTCTTCACGCCGACGGCGGAGGAGGTGACGTGGGCCCGTGAGCGTACGCATGACCGCCCGGGCCGGGTCTTGGCGCTGCTGGTGTGATGCTGAAGTCCGCGGCACGGCTGGGACGTGTCCCCAAGCTCGGGGAGATACCCGAGGCGGTCGTGGCCCACGTGCACGAACAGGTGGGACTCGCTGCGGGGACGGTGCCAGAGACGGACTCCGAACGGAGTGAGGAGCGCTACCGTTCCGCCGTACGTGACCGCCTGGAGTTGTAGCACAGGCCGGGCGAGGCCCGCGCGGTCGCGGAGGCGGCGATGCGGGTGGCGGCGCCGGTGAAGGCGCATACCGCGGACCTGGTGAACGTGGCGCTTGAGGAGCTGGTCCGGCAGAAGGAGCGGCTGGAACTGCCGGCGTTTTCCACCCTGGACCGGATGGCTGCCCGTATCCGCTCTGCGGTGGAAGCCTCGCAATGCGAGGCGATCGTCTCACGCATGAGTGACGCGGCACGGGAGCGGGTCGCAGGCATGCTGGAAGTCGTCGGGGGCGAGTATCAGAGCCTGTTCGCGTGGATCAAGCAGCCCGCCCGGCGGGCGACCTGGTCGCGGTTTAGGGCCCATGCGGAGCGGATGGAGAGGGTGGACGGGCTCGGGGATGCCGTCTTCTGGGTGGGGAAGACACCGTCGGCGAAGGTGGCCGCGCTGGCCGAGCAGGCGAGGGTGCTGTCGGTGGGCGAGATGAAAGACATCGCCGAGCCCCGCCGCACCGCGATGACCGTGTGCCTGCTGGCGCAGGTTCAGGCGGCGGTGCGGGACGAGACCGTGGTGATGCTCTCCACGCGCATGTCCCGGCACCTCAAGCGGGCCCAGGAAGAGCTGCTGGAGATCGAGAAGCGGCAGAAGGAGACCACTGTGCAGCTCCTGGCCACCTTCCGGGACGTGCTGACCGCCCTGCGTGGCAGCGGTGAGGCCGCTCCCGGCGCGTGGGAGGGGGAGGCGTCGCTGGATGACCTGCTGGCGCTGAAGAACGCCCGGGCTGCGATCGAGGCGGCGGGCGGGTTCGAGGCCCAGATGGCGGAGCTGGAGGCCCTGGACGCCTACCGGGGCAGCAACTACACGGCGCTGGTGGAGCGCTTCTTCAAGCCGGACCGGCCGACCATGTTCAAGATCGCCCGCCGTCTGTCGTTCACCGAGACCTCGACCGACCGCAGCGTGCTGGACGCGCTGGACCACGTCCTCGCTCACCAGCACCTCACCCGGCCCCTCGTGGCGGACACCCATCCCACCCGCACCGACGAAAACGGGGAGCCCGTACGGCTGGACCTGTCGTTCGAGCCGAAGATGTGGCTGAAGACCGTCTACTCCCGTGAACAGCCGGGGATGCTGGTCCGCCGCCATTTCGAGGCAATGGTGTTCTCCTGTCTCGTGGAGGAGCTGCGCTGCGGTGACGTCGCCGTGATCGGCGCCGAGGACTACGGTGACTGGACCCGCATGCTCCTGCCCTGGGAGCAGTGCGAGCCCAAGCTCGCCGGCTTCTGTGAGCAGGCCGGCATCCCGGCCACCGCGAGCAAGTTCACCGTTCGGCTGCGCGAGCGGCTCACCACGATCGCCGAAACCGTGGACGCCGGGTATCCGGACAACAAGGACCTCACCATCGACCCGGTCACCGGCGTCCCCTCCCTTGCCCTGCGCAGAGCAGGCGAGCGCACCGCCTCCGCAGAGAAGCTGGAAGAAGCTCTCTCCGAGCGGCTTCCCGCCCGCAGTGTGCTGGAGCATCTGGCGCGGGCGGCGCACTGGACGGACTGGTGGAAGCGGCCCGGCCCGCGCTCGGGCAGCGAGCCGAAGCTGAAGGAGCCTCTGCCGCGCTACGTGACCACCGCGTTCGTCTACGGCTCCGGGCTCGGCCCCGCCCAGGCGGTGCGCCACATGCGGGGCAGCGTGGCCGCGCACGAACTCGGTGCCATCGCGAAACTTCACCATCCCGGTTCTCAACCGGTGCGGCGCCGACGTCGTCAACGCCCACGCCGGCCTGGACCTGACCGCGGCGTGGGGAATGGGTCGGTGGCGGCAGTGGACGGCACCATGATGGACACCGTCATCGACAACCTCCTCGCCGAGACCTCGATCCGCTACGGCGGCTACGGCGGGATCGCCCACCACCTCGTCTCCGACACCTACGTCGCGCTCTTCTCCCCGTTCGTCCCCTGCGGGGTCTGGGAAGCCGTCTACCTCATCGACTCGCTCCTCGCGAACGAATCGGAGGCCAAGCCGGACACCGTACACGCCGACACCCAGGGCCAGTCCTTCCCGGTCTTCGGCCTCGCCCACCTGCTCGGCATCGACCTGCTGCCACGGATACGCAACTTCCAGGACCTCACCTTCCACCGCCCCGACCCCCAGCTGCGCTACCGGCATATCGACGCGCTGTTCTCCGCCGATCCGCGCACCTGCATCGACTGGCAGCTCATCGAGAACGGCTTCAAGGACCTCATGCAGGTCGGCCTGTCGGTACGGGAGGGCACCGTGTCCCCCGTCACCCTCCTGCGGCGCCTGAACAACCACTCCCGCAAGAACCAGATCTACCGGGTCTTCCGCGAGGTCGGCCGCGCCGTCCGAACGACCGTTCTGCTCCGCTACCTGTCGGACCCACAGCTGCGGGAGCAGATCACCAGGGCGACGAACAAGGCCGAGGCATACAACGGGTACACGAAATGGCTGCACTTCGGCGGAGACGGCTACCTGCGCTCCCGCGATCCCGAACTCCAGGAGAAGGCCGTCAAGTTCCTCGACCTGATGGCCAACAGCATCATCTTCTCCACCACCGTCGACATGACCGACACCCTGCGCCAGATGGCCGCCCAGGGCTGGGAGCTGAGCCCCGACGACATCGCCGCGCTCAGCCCGCACCGCAGGGACAACGTGCTCCGCTTCGGCGACTACGACACCGCCACCCTCCACATCCCGCCCGGCCCGTACGACAGCGCGCTTCGCCTTCCTGCGGATGGCCTCTGACGGTGTTTGAAGAACGCGCAGGTCACACGAGGGGACCTGTCCCCGAGCGGTGGACAGGTCCCAGCCCATGCCGGGACGCCTGCCCTTTGCCGGGTAGGGTGATCACATGCAGCTGTTTCTGACCCCTCCGCCGCCCGCCGCTTAAGGCGGGCAGTCATGCAGAGCCATCCCGGGGTTACCGGGGTGGCTGCGCGGGTTGCCCACGGAGACATCGTGATGGCAATCAATCGAGGAGATCTCAGTTGCAGTCCTCTTCTGCCCTGCACGTTCGGCAGGGTGTTCTCTACGTCGCAATTGCGGCCACAGCATGGGGCACTGGTGGCGCAGTGGCCGCCGAACTGTACGACGTCGGCGGAATCGGCCCCATCTCCGTTTCCTTCTGGCGGTTCCTCAGCGGGCTCGGGCTGCTTCTGGCAGCTCACCTGGTCCGACGATCCCGGCGGCCGGAGACGGCGCTGTCGCTGCGCGCAACGTTCGCGGCGAACCCGCGGCGAGCCCTGATCACAGGCTTCGGACTGGCGGTGTACCAGACGGCCTACTTCGCCTCCGTGCAGCAGGCCGGGCTGACCGTGGCCACGGTGGTGACCCTGGGCTCGGGTCCGGTACTGGTCGCCGTCGGAGCCCGGCTCACGCTGGGCGAGCGCACCGGCGTCGCCGGAACCGCCGCAGTGGCGAGCGGCGTTGCCGGCCTGGTGCTGCTGATGGGGGGCGCAGACGGGAGCACCGGCCCGGCTCCCCTCCTGGGCATCGGATACGGGCTAATCTCCGCAGTCGGCTACGCGGGCGTGACTCTGCTGGGCCGCTTCTCCGGCCGAAAGAACACCGGGGGCGCGTTCGAGTCCACGGTGACCGGCTTCGCGGTGGGCACGGTCTGCCTTCTGCCGATGGCTCTGCTGGAGGGCTTGCTGCCCGAAATGGAGCGTCCGGCATGGACCTTGGGCCTGATCCTCTACTTGGGGGCGGTGCCGACGGCGCTGGCGTACACGTTGTTCTTCGCCGGCCTCGGCGTCGTACGGGCGACCACGGCATCCGTGGTCGCCCTGGTCGAGCCGCTCACCGCGGCGGTCATCGGCGTCCTGGGCTTCGGTGAGCGGCCCAACGCGATCGTCCTGACCGGCACGGCCCTTCTGCTGTTCGCCGTTGTCTTCCTCGCCGCCGACGAGGGGGTCGGCCGAGCGGCCTCCCGAAGGGCGTCCGGTCCAGATGCTGACCACGGTCAGCGCACGTCGCATCCGGCCACGCAGGCCAAGGACTGACGCCCAAGCACCATGCACAAGGCGGGCGGCGGCTGTTGAGGCCGTCGCCCGCCATTACTACCGGTAGCGGATGATGCACATCGCGCCACATGGATTCAGCGGACATCCATCCTCATATCAGCCCTGTCAAGAACCCTCATCACGTCAACCTCACGGTGCGATGAAGCTCCTTGAACAACAATGCAGTTAGCGTTCCGCAGGTGGCCATGCCGCTGGCATGGAGAACCGGCATACGACAGGAGACGATGTGAGCACAGGAGCTCACTTACTCGACCAGAAAACGGGCTTGGACGCCTATCTGGTGGTGGGGGAAATATCCTCGCTGCTGAATCGTTCCGCAGAAGATCTTGACACCTCATTGGCTCCGGGCGAGCGGGCGGACCTTCGTAAAGCCGTCAGCGAACTCAACGCGCAGTCCGCAACCGGTGATCAGGCAGCCTTCTATGGCCAGCAACTCCTGCTCTCCCGTATCTACGGGCTCTCGACGCAACTACCCGAGGCGCCCACCGCCGAGGGATCCGTGGTCGTCCAAGAGGTACTCCGCCTGCTCGAACAGGCCACCATGGACGCCGAAGACGCCATGCTGGAGCCCGGCGCACTCGACGCCGCGCCGACGGAGCCCTCCGCGTTTCTCTCGTGGCTGAAGAAACTCGCCCGTGAACACCGGGTCTACAAGCACCCGTACTACCGGGAGTTCATCCGCAATCAGGCAACGGAAGGCGACCTGCGGAACTACGTGATCCAGGAATCGGTGGTCGACGGGCGATTCGACGATCTGCTCGCCATGATGCAGGTCGGCACCAGTGGCGCCGCGAAGATGGAGATAGCTGAAAACTTCTGGGATGAGATGGGAAACGGGGACCCGTCGCAGGTCCATACCCATCTCTTCAACCAGATTTTTCGTGTCTTCGAAATTCCCGCCGATGAACTGGAGCGGTCACTCACCGCCAACGCGCTTCTGTCCGGAAATCTCGCGGTGCTTCTCTGCCGGTACCGGCACCTGTACCCCGAAGCCGTCGGATTCCTGGGAATGACCGAGTGGCTGGCGCCCGACCGCTTCGTGCAGGTCGTGCACGCCTGGGAGCGCCTCGGACTGCCCGACGTCGGCATCGTGTACCACCGGAGGGTGTGCACCACGACGGCCACGAGTACGTCATGATCGCCGTACTGCGGCGGAACAACGTCGGCGGAAGCGAGACCCGTCTGTGGAAGCCGGGCGCCGACGCGCCGTTCTGGACGGGCACACTGGCGGCCGGACAGGCCGTCCTTCTGGACGACAAGGCACTTCAGCACGACGTCACGGACGTGACTTCCGCTGACGGCGGGCCCGGCCACCGGGACATCGTGATCATCGCCTTCTCCCGCTGGAAGGACAAGTGGTACGGCGACGAGCACGACGAGGCGGCCCTCGCCAACCGCCCGAAGAACTGACCCGCCGTAGCCGTCAGCTCATGGTCGACTTCGTGAAGTATCAGGCGCTGGGCAACGACTACCTGCTCGTCGACCCTCGATGCGGCGATAAGGCCCTCGGCCCCGAGCCCGCCCCCGAGGCCGTCCGCTTGCTCTGCGACCGGCACTACGGAGCAGGGGCGGACGGGCTGCTCCTCGGGCCGCTGGAATCCCCCAAGCCCGACACCCCAGTAGCGCTGCGCATCTTCAACGCGGACGGCAGCGAGTGCGGGATGAGCGGCAACGGACTGCGCATGTTTGCCCTGTACCTCGCCGAGCACCACCTCGAGCAGTGGCGTGCGGGCAGGCCGTTCACGATACGGACACGAGGCGGCGACGCGGAGGTTCGGATCGTGGATTTCGCCGACGGCCTGGTGCGCGTGGGCATGGGGCTGCCGCGGTTCACCACCGTGGAGGGCGACGGGGACAGCGACGTCGGTGGCGTTGCCGTCCCCCTCGCCGGTGAAGGGCGGGACGCGGCGGTCACCGTCACCGACCTGCACCTGGGCGTTCCGCACACCGTCGTGTTCAGGGATCGGATCGACGGGGAACTGGCTCAGCGCCTGGGCCCCGCTCTGGCCTGGCATTCCCGCTATCCCGACGGCACCAACGTGGAGTTCGTGCGCGTACACGACGACCACACGTTGGATGCGGTGGTCTGGGAGCGTGCCGCCGGCCATGTACCCGCTTCGGGGAGCGGCGCGTGTGCCGCGGCGGCCGTGGCACACGCGCGCGGCTTCGTCGGCCGGGACGTGAGAGTCCGCATGCCTGGCGGTGAAGTCCAGGTGAGTGTGGCCCGGGACGGCCAGGTCAGCTTGACCGGAACCGCCCGGGAGGTGATGCGGGGCGTCCTTTCGCCCTCGCTGCGCACAGAGCTGGCCGCTCGGCGCGCAGCGCCGGGGCCATCTGGAAGGGAGGGCACATGAGTGTCACGCAAGTCCCCGGAGCATGCCCGCTGGACTGTCCGGACGGCTGCAGCTGGCAAGTGACGGTCCGAGACGGTAAGGCCGTCGCGCTGCGCGGCACCCCGGACCATTCCTACACCAGGGGCACCCTGTGCGTGAAAGTCAACCAGTTCCTGGAGCACACGCGCGCGCCCGACCGGCTGCTTCACCCGCTGCGGCGCATCGGCCGCAAGGGCGAGGACCGGTTCGAGCGCATCAGCTGGGACAGCGCCCTCGGCGAGATCGCGCGGCGGTTGAAGGAGACCATCGAACGTCACGGTGGCGAGGCGATCTGGCCGTACCAGGGCACCGGAACCCTCGGCTTTCTCCAGGGGCTTCAGGGGCGGGCCGGCAGCAGGCTCTGGAACGTACTGGGTGCTTCGCGCCACGACATGACGATCTGCTCGATCGCCGGTCTCGCCGGACTCCAGTACGCACTCGGCACCAGTACCGGGATCGACCCGGAGAATCTGGTTCATTCCCGGCTGATCCTGCTGTGGGGGAGCAATCCCCTCACGACCCACCACCACCTGTGGAAGGTGATCCAGCGTGCACGGCGCGACGGTGCACATGTCGTCGTCATCGACCCGGTCCGCAGCCGCACGGCGGCCCAGGCCGACGAGCACATCGCGCCCCTTCCGGGCACGGACGCGGCGCTCGCCCTCGGTCTCATGCACGTGGTTCTCCAGGAGGGTGCCGAGGACCAGGAGTACCTGGAAACCAACACCGTGGGGTGGGAAGCGTTCCGGAAGAGAGTGCTGGAGTTCAGCCCGCGGCTCACTGCGCGGGAAACGGGGGTTGCCGAGGAGGAGATCGTCCGGCTCGGACGGCGTATCGCCAACAGCCGGCCCACCGCCATACGGGTGTCGCAGGGCATTCAGCGCCACGCCGGGGGCGGCACTGCCCTGCGAACTCTCGCCTGCCTGCCCGCCGTTACCGGCGACTGGCGGCGACCCGGCGGCGGTCTGCTCTACTCGACCGACGGCTACTTCGGCGGGAACCGTGAGGCCCTCTACCGGGACGACCTGCTGAGCCGTCCCGTTCGGAGCCTGTCCATGACGCGGTTGGCCGAAGGGCTGTTGGAGACGGACGATCCGCCTGTCGAGGCCCTGATCGCCTACGGCGCCAACCCACTGGCCAGTACCCCCGATCAGAACCGAATCCGCCAGGGACTGGCCCGGGAAGACCTCTTCACCGTGGTCATGGATCACTTCCAGACCGACACCGCCGACTACTCAGACATCGTGCTGCCCGCCACCATGCAACCCGAGCACCTGGACGTGCACGACGGCTACGGCCATCTGTACATCACCTGGAACGAACCGGCGGTTGCCCCACCCGGGGAGTGCCTGTCCACCACCGAGACCTTCCGGCGCCTGGCCAGGGCCATGAAACTGACGGAACCGGCGCTGTACGCCAGCGACGAAGAACTGGCGAGCGAACTCCTCGACTCACGGCATCCGTCCCTGGCCGGCATCACCGTGAACACACTGCGCGACAAAGGATGGGCGCGGCTCTCCTACCCGAAGGGGTACGTGCCCTTCGCGAACGGATTCCCCACCCCCTCGGGGAAACTCGAGTTCATTTCGGAGACCGCCCGGACGGACGGCTTCGACGCCGTGGCCGGATACATTCCGGCCACGGAGACCCACGACAGCCAACTGGCACAGTCCTTGCCCTTCGTCCTCCTCTCCGTTGCGAACCACTTCTTCCTCAACACCATCTTCGGGAACAAGCCGGCGCTGCGCCGCCGGGCTGGCCCGCCGTATGTGGTGCTGCACCCGAAGGACGCCGCGGCGAGCGGCATCGCGGCCGGCGACCGCGTCGAGGTGGCCAACAGCCGAGGCGCCTTCGATGCCTTGGCCAGGACCGACGACGTCGTACGCCCAGGAGTCGCCATGACGACCAAGGGCCACTGGCCCAAACTGACTGACGGCTCCGGCCCGAACGCCACCGTCGACGAACGGGACGCAGACATGGGCGGCGGAGCGGTCTTCCACGACAACCGCGTGCGGATCACGCCCCTGCCTCCGCGTGGGGACGACAGCAGTGAGGATTGCGGATGAAATTCAGACAACTGGGCTGTAGCGGACTTCAGGTCAGCGAGATCGCCTGCGGCAACTGGCTCACGCACGGCGCCCAGATCAACGACGACCAGGCCGTCCAGTGCGTCCACACCGCACTGGACGCCGGAATCACCACGTTCGACACGGCCGACGTGTACGCGGGCACAGCCGCCGAGGCCGTACTCGGCGGGGCGCTGAAAGGCCAGCGCCGCGAGTCCCTGGTGATCTCCACCAAGGTGTTCTTCCCGACCGGTCCCGGACCGAACGACGGTGGTTTGTCCCGCAAGCACATCACCGAGGCCATCAACGGCTCACTGTCGAGACTGGGCACCGACTACGTCGACCTGTACCAGGCGCATCGCTTCGACCACCGGACTCCACTGGAGGAGACCCTCAAGACCTTCGACGACCTCATCCGGCAAGGCAAGGTCCTCTACATCGGCGTCTCGGAGTGGACCGCGGACCAGATCGCACGGGCCATGAAACTCGCCGGCGAACTGGGCCTGGACCAGTTCGTATCCAACCAGCCCCAGTACTCGATGCTCTGGCGTGTCATCGAGGAGGAGGTTGTACCCCTCTGCGAACGGGAGGGGCTCAGCCAGATCGTCTGGTCGCCCCTCGCCCAAGGCGTACTCACCGGCAAATACCTGCCCGGGCATCCTCCGCCCGCCGGATCGCGAGCCACGGATGAGGTGGGCTCCGGCTGGGTGAAGACCTTCCTGCGTGACGAAGTGCTCGAGAGGGTGCAGCAGCTCACCCCCATCGCTGAGGAACTGGGCCTGACCCAGGCTCAGCTCGCTGTCGTCTGGACGCTGCAGAACTCGAACGTCGCCGCGGCCATCGTGGGCGCCTCCCGGCCGGAGCAGATACGTGAGAGCGCGAAGGCTGCGGGCGTCCGTATCGACCCGGCGCTGATGCGTCGCATCGACACTGTCCTCGGCCCGGTCGTCGAACGTGATCCAGCCAAGGTGGACAGCGCCCAGTAGCGCCACCTCCCATGCGTTCATTCCGCCAAGTCCCTGGGGGATATCCATGACCTTCACCCCGTTCGAACTGCTGGAATGGCAGGGGCGACTGGGAGCCACCGCCACGTACAGCCTGGCCGACAGCGGCTGTCGGCCGATCCGGCTGCGCGACCTCGTGGACAGCGAGCAGTCGCTGAGCCGACTTCTCAACAGCGAGCTGAGCTACCCCCCGACATGCGGCACCCACCAACTGCGCGCGCAGATAGCGCAGTGGCACGCCGGGAGCGCGGACCATGCCTCGGAGGTCATCGTCACGGTCGGGGCGGCAGAGGCCAACACAGTCGCCGTCGAGACCCTCATCCGCCCTGGGGACCATGTGGTGACCATGTCACCCGGCTACCGTCAGGTCTGGGGTGCCGCCCTCAACCGGGGCGCCGTCGTCGAGGATTTCCCACTGGACCCGCAGCGTGGGTGGCGACCCGACATGGACGCGCTGGCAAAAGCGGTCCGCCCGGACACCCGAGCCATCTCGGTGACAACCCCTAACAACCCGGCGGGCACCATCCTCACCGAGGAGGAGATACAGGCGATCGTCTCCATCGCGGACCGTGTAGGCGCATGGATCCTCTCCGACGAAGTGCACCGCGGCACCGAACTCCACACCGACGAGGCCAGTCCCACCTTCTGGGGGCGGTACAACCGAGTCGTGTGCGTCGGCAGCCTCTCCAAGGCATTCGGCATGCCAGGTCTGCGTCTCGGCTGGCTGATCGCACCACCCACGCTCACGCCGCAGCTTCGCCAACGACACGAATACACCACCGTCTCCGCGGCCGGGCCGGCCATGGCTCTCGCGGAACTGGCGCTCACTCCCATCACCCGCGCCCGGCTGCTGAACCGCTACCGCGGCTTCCTCCGCGAGAGCTGGACCCAGATGCAGCAGTGGATCGACTCCCACGACCAGCTGCTGTCGGCCGTGCCGCCCCAGGCCACATCCCTTGCCTTCGTCCGCTACCACCTAGACCTGCCCAGCACCGAAGTCGCCGAGGCACTGCACGCCCGCGGCGGCGTGCTGGTCGGTGCCGGCGCCCACTTCGGAACCGAGCACCACCTCCGGTTCACCTACGGGCAGGAACCGGCCCAACTGGCAGCCGCACTGGAGAAGACCTCACACGTTCTGAAGGAACTGAGTGCGTGAACCCCACAGCACTGCCACTGATCGACGCCGACGAACTGGCGCGCCGCCTGCCCATGCCACAAGCCATCCAAGCAGTGGAACAAGCCCTGCGCGCAGGGCTGGACCCCGAAGCGGACATCCCCCGCACCGTGCTCGACGTCGACGCGGGCCAGCTGCTGCTGATGCCCTCCACGACATCCGCGTACACCGGAGTAAAGATCGCTGGAGTCGCTCCCCGCAACCCCGCCCGCGGGCAGCCACGCATCATCGCCTCCTACCTCTTGATGGACGCGGCCACACTCCGTCCAAAAGCCCTGATCGACGGCTCCGCCCTGACCCTGCTGCGCACCCCCGCGGTTTCCGCCGTGGCCGTGGACCACCTGGCGGTCCCGGATTCCGAACGGCTCGTCGTCTTCGGCGCCGGACCACAGGCATGGGGCCACGTGGAGGCAATCCGGGCCGTGCGCCCCATCTCCTCGGTCGGTGTCGTCGCGCGTCGCCCAGAGCAGGCAGCGACTCTGATCAAGCGCTGCCGGGAGGTCGGCCTGGACGCAGAGGCAGTCTCGTCGGAAGCCGTCGCGACCGCCGACATCGTGGCTTGCTGTACGACATCGCGTACGCCGCTGTTCCCGGCCGCAGACGTCGCATCCCACACGGTCGTCGTAGCCATCGGGTCTCACGAACCGACGGCCCGAGAGGTAGACACCGAATTCGTCGCCCGGGCCACAGTCGTTGTCGAAGCCCGCGCGGCGGCGCTGAGTGAGGCAGGCGACATCCTGATTCCTTTGCGCTCCGGCGACGTCGGTACTGGGGCAATAGCGGGCAACTTGTCCGAGCTTGTATGCGGAGCTATGAATGTCAGGCCCCTGAGGCCAAAGCTTTTCAAGAGTGTGGGCATGTCATGGCAGGACCTGGTTGTGGCCGCTGCCACCGTCGAACGGCTCTCATAAGCGCACAAATGTGGCCGGAATCCGATGCCAGGTGACAGCCGTGCCGCTGTCGCCATGCCATGCCATGCCAATGACCAGGCTGGGAGCCATGAACAACACCTTCGACACCACCGTCCAGACCGTCATCACTCTGGCCATACTGGCAATCGCGGTACTCCCCGCGATCATCGGGACCATCCGCGACCGCCGTATCAATGTCCAGTTACGGGACGCGGAGGAGGGCCGAGACCGTCGCACCGGCGTCCTGGTCGTGTTCGACCTCGCTTACGGTCCGCATGAGGACAGGGTCTTTCGCGCGCATGCGGGCCGAAGCACCTGGGGGACACGCCGTTGAGCTGGGCAGCACCCTGTACGGCGCCATCGCCTCGCCACCGCCCTCTGGCAAGGCGGTCGGGAAGGCCCTAGAAGCAGTTACCCACAGTGACAAATCGCGAGTAGCTGATCCTCTACCGCCCTGTAAAACAGCTCTCCTCCAACCGCCCGTCACCGCGGAAACAGTTCGAAGCCGACGGCGGGCCGGCCGCCGAAGCGGCGGCCCGTCTCCTGGGCGGCTCGCGTGAGAAGTCCACGCGCGTATGCCTCGGGCTCCTCGTCGGTCAGCGCCTCGATGTAGGTGCGGTGCTCCAGCAGCGAACGGACCGCGCGCTCCAGTCCGGACGTCGCGTCCACGGCGTGGGTGGGGGTGTCGGAGCCCGCGACGGCGACCCAGCGGACCCCGTCCCAGGGCTCGAGACCCTGCTCGGCCAGTTCCGGGAAGATCCACCGGTTGCCGGCGTCGCCCGCGGCGTCGAGCGTGGCACGGCCGACGGCGACGTGGTCCGGGGTGTTCCAGACGACGCCGCCCCAGGTGTCCCGGTGGTTGAGCGTGACGACCAGCTCGGGCCGGTGCCGGCGGATCGCGGCGGCGATGTCGCGGCGCAGGGCGGTGCCGTACTCGACGACGCCGTCGCGGTGGCCGAGGAACTCCACCTCGCTCACCCCGACGACGGCGGCGCTCGCCCGCTGTTCCCGCTCGCGCAGGGGGGCGCACTCGGCGGGCGGCAGGGTGTCGATGCCCGCCTCGCCGCGGGTCGCGAGGAGGTAGGCGACCTCGCGTCCGCCGTCGGTCCAGGCGGCGACCGCCGCCGCGCAGCCGTACTCCAGGTCGTCCGGGTGGGCCACGACGGCGAGGGCTCGCCGCCAGTCCTCGGGCATGGGCTCCAGTTGCGTGCTCGTCGGCTCCGTCATGCCCGCACACTAACCGGCGACGCCGCCCTCGCACCCGGTGTCCGCACGCCGCCGCGGCACCCCGCCCGGGCCGGCTCCCGTCGCCCAGGCCTCGTCGCTCAGGCCTCGTCGCGGGCCAGCGCCAGCAGCCGGTCCAGGACGCGGGGGCCGCCGGCCCGCACACCGTCGTGCTCGAACTCGTCGGTGACCCAGGTGCGCAGTCCGCGGATCGCGCGGGCCGTGGCCAGCGAGTGGCCGGTGTCGACGTACATGTCGTCGTGGTAGACGGCCGCGGCGACCGGCACCTCGTTGGCGGCGAGACGCGCGGGGTCGTACAGGGGCGTCCAGTCGGTGCGGGCGGCGAGCAGTTCGGCGGTCTCGCGCAGCGGGCGCAGGGCCGGGTCGCAGTCGAACATCCAGGGGTGGACCGTCTCGCCGGTGAACAGCAGCGGTTCGTCGCCCGCGAGGGCCCTGGCGGCGTCGAACCGCGGGAACTCGGCGCGGACCCGCTCGGCCGACCAGTTCGTGGGACGCGCGTCCTGGGCGTAGATCGCCTCGTGGACGAGGGCGTACAGGGGGTGGCCGGCGTACGACAGCAGACCCTGGACCTCTTCCTGGAAGGCGTCGGACAGTTCCGTGCCGTGCGGGGTGGGCACGAAGGCGTCCTCCAGCAGGAAGTGCAGGCGGTGGCTGCCCTCGCCGCCGCCGAGGAGGATGCCGAGGGACTGGAAGGCCTCGACGGTGAGCCGGTAGCCGTTCGGCAGGACCACGTCGTGGGTGAGCAGGTGGTCGGCGATGCGGCGGGCGCGCTCGACGTCCTGCGGGTAGCGGGCGTAGTGCGCGGCGACCTTGCGCTCGATACGGGGGTAGGCCGCGCGGTAGACGTCGTCGGCGTGGGCGTCCAGGGAGGGCAGGCCGCCGGTGATCAGCGCGGTGCGCAGGCCCTCGGGGGCCAGGGAGAGGTAGGCGACGGTGCAGAAGCCGCCGAAGCTCTGCCCGAGGACGGTCCAGGGGGCGCCGCCGGTGACCTGGGGGCGGACGGCCTCGCAGTCGCGGACGATCGAGTCGGCGCGGAAGCGGGTGAGGTAGTCGGCCTGCTCGGCGGGGCCGCCGCGCAGCGGGAGCGTCTGCCGGTTGGCGGGCGTGGACGCGCCGGTGCCGCGCTGGTCCAGGAGCAGGACGCGGAACTCCTCCAGCGCCCGGCCGAGCCAGGCGGGACGGCCGATGAAACGGTTCGCTCCGAAACCGGGGCCGCCCTGGAGGTACACCAGCCACGGCAGGTCGTCCCGGTGCGCCTTGTCGCTCGCGACGACCTCGCGGGCGTACAGCTCGATCGTCTCCCCGGCGGGGTCGGCGTGGTCGAGGGGCACGGTGAAGCGGCGGTCGGTGAGGACGACGCCGGGCTGGCGGTAACTGGCGCTCAACGCAGGCTCCCGGGACGGACGGATCACGGCGGCCGGGTCTTCCGGCCGTGTCCCAGTTCAGCACACGGTCCTGCGGCCTCCGTCCCCCGGGACCGGGAAACCGCGCCCGACGGCCGGTCAGCGGACGACGAGGCTGGAGCGGCGCACCACCAGTTCGGGCTGGAGGACGACCCTCCGGTGGGTGTGGGCGCCGCCCGCGCCGCGCGACTCCGTCTCCTCCAGCAGGAGTTCGGCGGCGAGTGCGCCCATGGTGACGGCGGGCTGGCGCACCGAGGTGAGCGGGACGGCCGCCGCGGCGGCGAACTCGATGTCGTCGTACCCCACGATGGCCAGATCCTCCGGCACCCGGACACCCGCCGCGTACATGGCCTGCAGCAGCCCCAGCGCCAGCAGGTCGTTGGCGCAGAAGACGGCGGTGGGCCGGTCGGCGAGGCCGAGCAGGCGGGCGCCGGCGTCGCGGCCCGCGGCCACGTCGAGGCGTTCGGTGGGCAGTTCGCGCAGGGCGTCGGAAGGGAGTCCTGCCTCGGCGAGCGCGTTCAGGGCGCCGGTGCGGCGGTCGCGGACCTGGTGGAGGCCGGGCGGGCCGCTGACGTAGGCGAGGGAGCGGTGTCCGGCGTCGACGAGGTGGCGCACCGCCAGCGCGCCTCCCGCGACGTCGTCGACGGAGACCGAGCACTCGGTGGTGCCCTCGGCGACCCGGTCGACCAGCACGAAGGGGATGTTGTGGCGCCGGAAGCCCTCGATGTTGCGGCCGGTGGCGTCGGCCGGGGTCAGCAGCACGCCCCGCACCCGCTGTTCGGCGAAGAGCGAGAGGTACTCTGCCTCCTCGCCCGGACTCTGGGCGCTGTTGCAGACCATCACACCGAGCCCCGCCTCGCGCGCGGCCCGCTCGGCACCGCGCGCGACGTCCACGAAGAAGGGGTTGCCCATGTCGAGGACGAGCAGTCCCATGATCCGGCTGCGGCCGGCGCGCAGCTGGCGCGCGGACTCGCTGCGGACGTAACCGAGCCGGTCGATCGCGGCCAGCACCCGTGCGCGGGTATCGGCCGCGACGCTGGCCGGACGGTTGATGACGTTGGAGACCGTGCCCACGGATACTCCGGCGGCGCGGGCGACGTCCTTGATACCCACCGAAGGGGCCATCGGGCAGGGACCTCCAGGGTCGGTCTGGGAGGGGCGGCGGGAGGACCTTCAGATTACCCGCGCCGCACCGGGTCGCCCTGGTCACCCAGGACAAGCCGCTCTGCCCCCGCTTCACCGTGGCCGACACGCTGCGCATGGGCGGCAGGCTGAACTCCGTGTGGGACGCCGCGGTCGCCGAACGGGTCGTCCGCGAGGGCGGCATCGCCCGGACGGCGCGCGTGGGCGAG
Organism: Streptomyces sp. NPDC006384; assembly: GCF_042870695.1. Lineage (NCBI taxonomy): Bacteria > Bacillati > Actinomycetota > Actinomycetes > Kitasatosporales > Streptomycetaceae > Streptomyces > Streptomyces sp. NPDC006384. The sequence goes on along the minus strand of NZ_JBIAHR010000010.1, from coordinate 134,254 downwards.
CTGTCGCCGGGCCGGCTCACCCGTGTGGCGCTCGCCCTGGCCCTCGGCAAGCGGCCCGGTCTGCTGCTGGACGAGCCGCTCGCCGGCCTCGACCCGGTGGTGCGCGGCGAGATCATGGCGACGCTCATGGCCGAGGCGGCCGAGCGCGAGGTGAGCATCGTGCTGTCCTCGCACGTCCTGCCCGAACTGGAACAGACCTGCGGCCGGGTGGTGCTGCTGCGGGACGGACGGGGCGAGCTGGGCGAGGACGCCGACGCGCTCCGCGAGGGCCGCGCCCTGGCCACCGCGCACGTCGGCGAGGAGCCCGCGCCGGACGGCCGCACGGTGGTGCACCGCCGGGCGCACGGACGGCGGCTGACCGCTCTCGTCCGGCCTCGGGGGCGGCTCGGCGGCGACTGGCACGTGGAGCGGCCGAGCCTGGAGGAGATCCTGCTCGGCCCCCTCCGCTCGGGCACCGACGGCCCGGCCGGCCACCGCCCTGCCGGTGACGGTCCGGCCGGCAGGGGTCCGGCCGGAAGCGGTCCGGCCGGCGAGACGAAGGAGGCGGCGTGAAAGGCTCGTTGTGGCCGGCCTGGCGTCAGCAGCGGAACCCGGCCGCCTGCGGCGCCGCCGTCCTGCTGGCCGTCGCCGCGCTCGCCGCGTACTTCCGCTCGGACATGCTCGACGATCTGCGCAGCGGGCTGTTCGACCACTGCGGTCCCGGGCCGCTGTACTGCAGCGGCCCGGACGACGGAGTGCCCCGGTTCCTGGACGTGGAGCCGCTCAGGCTCCTCGGGGCGCTCGACATCGCCCTGCTCGCCCTGGCCCGCAGGCACGGTCTGCACGCGCGGTTCACGGAGGACTGGGAGACGCGGCCGCACGGCCAGTCCAAGATCCGCGTCAGCCGCTCGCCCCTGCCGGCGTAACCGCCCGCCTCCGCTCCGCCCCGCGGCCGTGGTGCGGGACGAGTCGTCCGGCACCACGGCCGCGTCCCGTCACCCCGGGCCCACGGCTTCCGGGGGCAGACGCCCCCGGCGTCCTACGGCCGCGGATTCACGCGCCGCCACGCGGGGCGGGCGTCCGCGCCGTGCCGGCCTGCGACCGCGGCGCAGCGGGGGCAGACCCGGCGCACGGCGTCGGCCGCGCCGCCGGACTCGGGCAGTACGTCGCTCCAGGCGACGCCCGCGAAGCGGGTGAGCCGCGAGCGGTGCAGGGACAGTCCGCACACCGTCTGGTTCGTGCCCTGCTCCCACGCGTGCACCTCGCCGGCCGGCAGCCGGCGGTTGTCGTCCTCGTCCCACCAGCTCCCGGAGGCCGCCACCTCGTAGCGCCGTCTCCTGGCCATCGGCTCCGCCCGCCGCCTTCCCTCGTCGTGTACGCCTTCGCGCCCGCCCCGGGTTCCCCGGGCGCCGGACGGCCACACGCGCGTACCGCCTCCTGTGTGATCACCCCGCACGCCCTGCCCGTTTTGCGCGCTTCGTCTGCCTAGCATGCGGGGTCCGCGTCTCACGGGCCGGCGTCGTCGCACGCCGGGGCCCCGGGCGTGGACCGCGCACACCGGTCCGTCCCGACGCCGGCATCCCGGGGCCGGTGTGCGCGCGGCGACCGCCCGGGACCCCACCCCGCCTCGCCCCGTGCCGTTCGCCCCCGGACCCCCGCCCCCGTACGAGAGGACACCAGATGGCGCCCACGGGCCGTCACCGCGCACTGGCCGAGCACGCCTTCTCCCCGCACGACGCCGTGATGGGCGCCGCCGTCCGGCACCTGGGCCGCCGGCGCTTCCTCACGGTCACCGCGGCGGCCGCCGCCCTCGCCTTCTCCACCAACCTGCCCGCCCGCGGCGCGGTCGCCGCGCCCGAACGGGGCGGTGCCCGGATCGGCAAGGACCCCTTCACCCTCGGGGTCGCCTCCGGGGACCCCCTGCCGGACTCGGTGCTGCTGTGGACCCGGCTGGCGCCCGAGCCGTTCCTGGAGGACGGCGGGATGGGCACGGAGCGGGTCACGGTCGAGTGGGAGATGGCCGTCGACGAGCGCTTCGCGGCCGTCCTGTTCCGGGGCACCGCCGACGCCCACGCCGAGTACTCCCACAGCGTGCACGTCGACGTGAAGGGGCTGACGCCGGGCACCGTGTACTACTACCGCTTCCGGGCCGGGACGTGGATCAGCCCGACGGGCCGCACCCGTACCGCGCCCCCGGCCACCGGTGACGTCTCCGCGCTGCGCCTGGCCGCCGTCGCCTGCCAGGCGTACCAGGACGGCTACTACACCGTGCTCCGGCACGTCGCCGAGGACGACGTCGACGTGGTCTTCCACCTGGGCGACTACCTGTACGAGTACGCGGTGAACCCGGCGGGCGGGGAACGCCGTTACACCGGCGTCACGCTGCCCGACGTGTTCAACCGCGAGACCGTGACCCTCGCCGACTACCGGCTGCGCTACTCGCTCTACAAGAGCGACGAGGACCTGCGGGCCGCGCACGCCGCGCATCCGTTCGTCGTCACCTGGGACGACCACGAGACGGAGAACAACTACGCCGGCAGCGTCCCGGAGAACGACGTGCCGCCGGCCGAGTTCCTGCTGCGCCGCGCCGCCGCCTTCCGCGCCTACTGGGAGAACCAGCCGCTGCGCGCCGCCCAGCTCCCCCAGGGCCCCGACGCGCAGCTGTACCGCCGGCTGCACTGGGGCACGCTCGCCCAGTTCGACATCCTGGACACCCGCCAGTACCGCTCCGACCAGGCCTACGACGACCGTCCGCACGCCCCCGGGCCCGAGTCCGACGACCCGGCGCGCACCATCACCGGGGCCGCGCAGGAGAAGTGGCTGATCGACGGCTGGCGGGACTCGGCCGCGCTGTGGAACGTCATGCCGCAACAGGTCTGCTTCTCCCAGCGCAAGCTGGACGCGACGGCCGACGCCGCGCTGTCCATGGACGCCTGGGACGGCTACCGCGCCTCCCGTGACCGGGTCGTCGCCGGCGCCAAGTCGGCCGGGGTGGACAACTGGCTGGTCCTCACCGGCGACGTCCACGTGGCGTACGCCTTCGACATCAAGGACGACTTCGACGACCCGGAGTCCAGGACCCTCGGCACGGAACTGACCTGCTCCTCGGTGGCCAGCGGCCGGGACGGCGTGGAGAAGCCCGCCAACTGGGACACGTACATGCGGGCCAATCCGCACCTGAGGTTCTACAACGGCAAGCGCGGCTACGCCCGGGTCGAACTCGGCCGCCAGGCGGCCCGCGTGGACTTCCGGACGGTCTCCGCCGTCACCACGCCCGGCGCCTCCGTCACCACGGCCGCCTCGTTCGTCACCGAGGCGGGCGCCCCCGGGCTGAAGCCCGCCTGATCCGGGCGCCGCCGTACGGGCGCGTACTGCACTTGCCGCCCGCCGCGTCCCCCATCGCGCGAAAGACACCCCCGTTCCGCATCGCCGCAAAACCCCGCGGCAAGGCCTGTGGCTTCCCCGCGGACGCACCGTGCCCACGGTGGGCCGACGTCCCGCTTCTCGCACAGCCCTCGAAGGAGGCACATCGCATGGTCGGCAGACATGCCGCGCGCAGCCGCCGCGCCGCCCTGACCGCGCTCGGCGCCCTCGTCCTGACCACACTCCCGGCGGCCGCGGCGACGGCGCCCACGCCGGGTGCACAGCCCGCCGCGCGGACGCCGGCCGCGGGCGGGGCGCCGCCGCGGCTGCTGCGCGCCATGGAGCGCGACCTCGGCCTGACGGCGGGCCAGGCGTCGGTCCGGCTGGTCAACGAGGCGGAGGCCGGCACCCGCGCGGGTCTGCTGCGCAACGCCCTGGGCGACCGTTTCGCCGGGGCCTGGGTCAGCGGCACGACCTCCGCGCAGCTGACCGTCGCCACCACCGACGCCGCGGACACGGCCGCGATCGAGGCGCAGGGCGCGAGGGCGGCCGTCGTCGGGAAGTCACTGGCGGAGCTCGTGGCGGTCAAGGAGAAGCTGGACGCGGCGGCCGCCCGCACCCGGACCGACGAGACACCGGTCTGGTACGTCGACGTGCGGGCCAACCGGGTCGTGGTGCAGGCCACCGGCGAGCCGGCCGCGGCGGCCTTCGCCGAGGCCGCCGGGGTCCCGGCCGGGGACGTGGGCGTCCGGGTGTCCGCGCACCGGCCCCGGCTGCTGAAGGACCTCGTCGGCGGCGACGCCTACTACATCGACGGGCGGGCCCGCTGCTCCATCGGCTTCTCCGTCGTCAAGGAGCAGCAGCAGGGCTTCGCCACGGCCGGTCACTGCGGCGGGCCGGGCGCGAGGACCACCGGCTCCGACGAGAGCGAGCAGGGCACCTTCCAGGGCTCCGTCTTCCCCGGCAAGGACATGGCCTGGGTGGGTGTCAACGCCGACTGGACCGCCACGCCCGACGTCAAGGCGCAGGACGGGCAGAAGGTGCAGGTCGCCGGCTCGGTGGAGGTGCTGGTCGGGGCATCGGTGTGCCGCTCGGGCTCGACCACCGGCTGGCACTGCGGCACGGTCCGGCAGCACGACACCAGCGTCAGCTACGCCGAGGGCACCGTCGACGGGCTGACCGAGACCACGGTGTGCGCCGAACCCGGCGACTCCGGCGGCCCCTTCGTCGCGGGCGTCCAGGCCCAGGGCACCACATCGGGCGGCTCCGGTGACTGCACCGGCGGGGGCACCACCTTCTACCAGCCGGTCAACCCGCTGCTCGGCGCCTTCGGCCTCACCCTGAGGACCACCTCAGCCCAGTCCGCCACACCCTCGCCGCAGGACAACGCGGCGGCGGACGCCTGGGCCGCGGGCCGGGTCTACGAGACCGGCGTCACGGTCTCCTACGAGGGCCGGCGCTACCGCTGCCTGCAGAACCACCAGGCGCAGGGCGTCTGGGCACCGGGGAGCACGCCGGCCCTGTGGCAGCGCGTGTGACGGGAGCGCGGGACGCCTGACGGACACGCCGGTGGCGCGGGGAACGGCCCCGCGCCACCGGCGTGTCCGCGTCCGCTGTGCCGCTGTCCCGCTATCCCCCGGCGAGGAGCGCGTAGGCGGTGGCGATGAACGGGTCGCGGGCGCGGAAGCGACGGGTGCACACCGCCGCCAGGGCGGTGCCGGTGTCGGGCCGGAAGCCGAGGAAGGCCTGCTGGCCGAGGGTGGCCCCGCTGTGGAAGTACATCGGCCCGCCGTCGGTGGGGTGCCGGAACCAGGCCGTCGTGTGCACGTGCCGGTGGCCCAGGCCGCGCCGCAGCACCGGTACCCGTACCGCGCGCAGGGCGCCGGCCAGGGGCGAGCCGTCCGGGGCGAGGTGGGCCTCGAGGAAGGCGAGCAGGTCGTGCGGGGTGGCGCGGACGGCCCCGGCCGCCTGGAAGCCTCCCGCGTCGAAGGGCGGGACGGGGGTGCGCCCGTCCTTGCCGTGCCCGACGGCGTCGGTCTTCGGGTCCTCGGCCCTCAGGGCCGTGCCGCTCAGCCCGAGGGGGCGCAGGACCTGCTCGGTGAGCAGGTCCTCCCACGCCGTGCCGGTGACGGCGGCGACGGCGTGGCCGAGGACGGAGACGCCGAAGTTGGAGTAGTGCCAGCGGGTGCCGGGCCGGTGCCGGGGGCGGTGGCCGAGGAAGGCGTCGATCACGCGGGCGGCCGGGTAGCGGGCGTAGGGGTTGGTGCGCCAGGCGGGCAGGGCGCGCGGGAGGAAGTCCCGGGGCAGCGCGGGCAGTCCCGCGGTGTGGGTGACGAGGTGGGCGAGGGTCACGGGGTGGGGGCCGGCGGACCGGCCGGGGTCCAGGCAGGCGGCGGCCGGTTCGCCCCCGGTCAGCACGCCGCCTCGGATCAGCCGGGCCAGCAGCAGGCCGGCGAAGGTCTTGGAGGCCGACCCGGTCTCGTAGCGCAGGTCCTCGCGGGGGGTGGCGGGGGGCGGGCCCGTGCCGCCGCTGTGGAGGGTGCGGCGGCCGTGGCGGGACACGGCGAAGACGGCGTCGGGCGCGTCGGCGGCGTCGACGGCGGCGGCCAGCCGCTCGCGCAGGCCGCCGTCGGCGGGAGCGGGGGCGGGGGCGGCCTGCGGGACGGTCTCGTCGTCGGCGGGGAGGCCCGGCCAGGGACGGTGGGGGGCCGTCATGAGGCCGCGTGCGCCAGCTCGGTGAGGGCGCGTGAGGTGGCCAGCAGGGAGGCGAAGGCGGCGACGAGCGTCGGATGATAGACGATGTCGAACACCGTGTCGGGGTCGCCCTCGGGCATGGTGCGGATCGCGGGCATGGCGCCGTCGGGCTGCTGAGCTGCGGCGAAGCCCTCCCAGGCCGCCCGGTCGAGGGTCGGGCGGGGCAGGCAGGCGTCGACGACGAGGAGTTCGCCGAGGAGGTCCCAGCGCTGCAGGTCCAGCCAGTCGTCGAGCCAGACCGGCAGCCAGGTGGCGAGGTAGTCGGCGATGCCGGGCGGCAGGCCGCCCGGGTTCTCGCCCCAGTCGGTGAGGTGGAAGACGGTGTGCGTGATGTCGTAGGCCGTGTGGCCCTCGACCGTCCACGGTTCGGGGGTGGCGGCGAGCCAGGTGCCGGCGACGAGGTCGGCCTCGGGCGGCCGGGCCGGCAGGCCGAAGCGGCGCTGGAAGGCGGACAGGCCCAGCCGGCGGGTGGGCGTCACCGGGAACCGCACCCAGCTGTCGAGGCGGTGGTTCAGTACGGTGGCGCGCTCGATCTCGGGCTGGCTGTAGCCCAGTTCCTTGAACGGGACGTACACCTCGAAGGGGACGGGTGAGAACGGCTCGACGCGCTGGCCGCGCACCAGCATGCGGCCGCCGTCCAGGGTCTCCCGCCAGGTGTGGTCGAGGAGCCGGCGGGCCAGTTCCGCCTGGCGGGAGCCGGCCACGCCCTCGCGGAACAGCACCGTGCAGACGAGGGCGAGTTCGCCGATCGGCTTGAAGCGTTCCAGGAATCCCACCTCGGGGTCGACGTCCGGCTCCAGCCGGAATCCGTCGCGGTGGGCCCACAGCCACTCCAGGGCGCCGACGCCGACGTGGTGGATCAGCCGGGTGTCCGTCATCGCAGCGCTCCTTGTCCGACGGGCCGGGGCTCCGCGTTCCGGGACCGTGCCGCCGTCAGGGCCGCCGCGAACGCCGCCATGAGGGTGGAGTGGTAGCAGTCGGTGAAGTCGTAGGGGTCCTTCGCGGGGGCGGGCGCGGCGGCGTCCTGCACGGCGCCCTCCTCGGGGACCGTGCCCGAGGGGTGCTGTGCCGCCGCGAGGCGCTGCCAGGCGTCGCGCAGGACGGCCGGCGGGGGCGGCTGGGGGACGCTCGCCGCGACCGCCAGCAGTTCGCAGCTCAGGTCCCACATCCTGGCCTCCAGGCAGGTGTCCAGCCAGGGCGGCAGCCAGTGCCGCAGGTACGTCGCCAGGTGCGGGGGCACGCCCCGGGCGGTGCGTCCCCAGTCGGTGAGGTGGAAGACGACGTGGGTGAGCGCGTAGCCGGCGGCACGCTCGAAGGTCCAGGGTTCGGGCAGGCCGCCGAGCCAGGTGCGGTCGAGCGCCTGCCCCGGCGGGGCGTGCGGGGGGATGCCGCTGTGCCGTTCGGCCTCGAGGACGCCGAGGCGCCGGGTGGGGTACTGCTCGGTCAGCCGCCAGCCGCGGGTGCGGGCGATGAGGGCGGCGGACGCCTCGTAGCCGGGGTGGCGGTGGCCGGCCGAGGCGAAGGCGGCGTACACCTCGAGGGGGTAGGTGGCGAAGGGTTCCAGCGACTGCATCAGCCGGAACATCTCGCCTTCGCCGGTCTGCTGCCAGGCGAAGTCCAGCAGGGCGCGCACGCGGGCGTGCAGCGGGTCCGCCGACGGGGTGCACAGGGCGACCGACGCGCAGACGCGGGCCAGTTCGCCCAGGGGTTTCCAGGTGCGGTTCACCTGGCCGTCGGCCGCCAGCGCGTCCTCGCCGAGCGCGAAACCCTCGCGGTGCTCCCACACCCAGTCCAGCGCGGCCTCCTCGATCCGCCGCACCCGCCGGGCGTCCTCCTCGTCCCACCCGCCGTCCCGCGCCGCCCCGGCCGTGCCGACGGCGTCCACGGTGCTCACAGCAGGACCGCGGCGGGCATCAGCCGCGCCGCCTCCAGCTGCAGGGCCACTCGCGGGTCGCCGCCGCCCATGAGCCGTACGAAGTCCAGGCCGGCCTCCAGGCCGAGGGTGTCCGGTACGCCGTCCAGGAGGGTGAGCCAGCGTCCGGCACCGGCCGCCTGCTGCCAGTCACGGCGGCGTACCGCCCGCACGAAGCCGCGGGCGACGTCCACCGGGCGGCGCCGGGCCGCCCGGGTCACCGCGCACTCCTCGCCGGGCAGCGCCAAGGGGGCGAGCACGGCGAGCTGGTGGGTCAGGTACTGCCAGCCGGCGTCGTCGAGCCAGCCGGCGTCGGGTTCCGCCGCCCCGTCACCGGCGAGCGGCGCGGGCAGGGGTTCTCCGAGGCGCCGCAGGGTCCGGGCCATGGCCCAGTGACTCCATACGACGGCGGGGGCCGCGTCGGCGCGCGGCGGATGGGCCGCCACCGCGTCCTTGAACACGGCGAGTCGCCCCGGGTCGGCCGGAACGCCCAGGAGGACGGCGGGCAACAGCGTGTCGGCGCCCAGTACGCGGACCGCCGCACGTGCGACGCTCCCGCCCGCACCGCTTCCCGCCGGGGTGCCGCTCGCTCGCACGTGGTCTCCGCCCCGAAGGGCGGAGACCACGTCGGAAGCGAGGTCCAGCACCGTTCCCTGAAGAAGGGACGACGTGCTCGACTGCTCCATCTCACTGCTCCCGTCGGTCCGTCAGCCCTTCTTCGGGCGCGGGGTCGGCGGGGAGAGCAGCAGGTGGGTGCCTCCGGACTGCAGGGCGAGCGCTGCGCACTCGCGGCTGTCGCGGAAGACTCCGTCCGGCTCGGCGGGGTCGAGCACCGCTTCGATGTCGACGTTCTCGATGACTTCCTCGAGCACCTTGTCGTTGGAAGGCATTTCACCATCTCCCTCTGGTAGCCAAAGGCCTTCACACCACAGGTGTCCGGTAAGTCACAAAACATGCCTCTCTTCTCAAAAATCCCCGAAGGCAGTTTTTTGACAAAACGGGCAGTCAGAGTGCTTTGCGGACCACGCGCAGCGTCCGGAGCGAGGGGTCGGCGGCGTCCGGGATCAGAACGCCGTGCTCGACGCCGCTGCGCAGGTAGTCGAGGACCTCGTCGGTGACGACCTCGCCGGGGGCGATCACGGGCACGCCCGGCGGATACGGGCTGACCGTCTCCGCGCAGACACGTCCGGCGGCCCGTTCGGCCGGCACGTGCTCCGTCTCGGCGAAGAACGCGGTACGCGGCGGCATGGCCTGTTCCAGCTCCAGCACCGAGGGCTCGGGCAGGTGGACGGGCGGGCGGCGTCCGATGGAGCCGGCCCCTTCGGCGAGCGCGCGCAGGGCGCCGGTCAGGACCTCCTCGGTGTGGTCGTCGTCGGCGTGGGTGATCGAGGCGCTGATCCGGCAGGTGTCGGAGCCGCCGAGGTCCACGTGGTGGTGGTCCCGCAGCCATTCGGTCGCCTGCATGCCGCTGATGCCCAGTTCCCGCACGTCGATCACGATCTTGAGGGGGTCGTAGGCGGCGGCGAGTCCCGCGTCGACCACCTCCTGCCCCATGGGCCGCAGACCGGGCAGGTCCGCGGCCGCCGCCCGGATCCGCTCCGCGCGGCCGAGGGCGGTGTCCAGCAGGCCGTGGCCCTGTTCGACCATCTGCCGGCGCCAGCCGTCGAGCGCGGCGTACACCAGTGTCGAGGCGCTCGTCGTGCCCAGCAGGTCCTCGCGCTGCGCCAGCACCTCGGGAGATACCCGGTCGTACTGGAGGTGGAAGACGGAGCTCTGCTCGATGGCGCCGCCCATCTTGTGGACGCTGGTCACCACCAGGTCGGCCTCGGCGTCCATCCCCCAGGCGGGCAGGGCGGGATGGAAGGGCAGATGGGCGCCCCATGCCTCGTCCACGATGAGGGGGACGTCGTACTCGTGGCACACCCGGGCCACACCGGCGATGTCCGCGCAGGTGCCCCAGTCGGTGGGCGTGATCAGCAACATGCCCTTGGCGTCCGGGTGTTCCTCCAGCCTGCGGCGTACGTCGTCCGGCTCGGGCGGGTGGGCGAGGTGCCGCTCGGTGTCGAACTTCGGGTGCACCCAGACCGGTTCGACGCCGTTGACGACGACCGCCGCGACCACCGCCTTGTGCGCGTTGCGCGACAGCAGCAGCTTCTCGCCGGGGCCGGCCACGGCCAGCATGGCGGTCTTGACCGACAGGGAGCTGCCGCAGGTGGAGAAGAAGGCCCGGTCGGCGCCGACGGCGTCCGCCATCAGCTCCTGGGCCTGGCCGATCACCCCCTGGGACTGGCGGCGGTCGTCGAGTCCGTTGAGGGACAGGACGTCCGAACGGAACACGTCCATCCCGAGGATCTCCGCGACCCGCGGATCGACCCCGCGCCCCTGCTTGTGTCCCGGCGGGCCGTAGGCGATGTCGCCCCGGCGCCGGAAGTCCCGCAGCGCCTCCAGCACGGGCACCCGTGAGTGGTCCATCGTTCCTCCCGCGTCGGTTCGGGCGCCGCCCGTCCGTGATCCACGGCTCCGCGGCGCATGGAACGTATTGCACCCGCCCGGCCGGCGAAACCCGGCGGGTGTCACGGCACCCGGACGGTGGCACCCGCACCGTACGGACCGTCAGGCCGTCAGGCCGTCAGGAACGCGACACGAGGAGGCCGCGTGGCCCGCACGCCCGAGGACGTCCACGAGGACGTCCACGAGGAGATCCGCCGGGAGGTGGCCGGCCGGGCCGCGGCGCTGTGGGACGTCGCGCTGCGGCTGCACGCCGACCCCGAGTACGCGTTCGCCGAGCACCGGGCGGCCGCCCTGCTCACGGGCGAACTGGAGGACGCCGGATTCACGGTCGAGCGCGGTACCGCGGGGATGCCGACCGCGTTCACCGCCCACTCGGGCGAGGGCCGCCCGGCCGTGGCGCTGCTGCTGGAGTACGACGCGCTGCCCGGCCTCGGTCACGCCTGCGGCCACCACCTCATCGCGGCGGCGGGCCTCGGCGCGGCGCTCGCGCTGCACGCCGTCCTGGGCGGCTCCGCGGGCTGCGTGACGGCGGTGGGCACGCCCGCCGAGGAGGGCGGGGGCGGGAAGGCCGTCGAGGCGGACGCCGGGGTGTTCGACGGGGTGGACGCGGCGCTGATGTTCCACCCGGGGGTGTACGACTGGCGGCGGGCGCCGCTGACCGCGCAGGTGCAGTACCGGGTGGCCTTCCACGGGCGGGCGGCGCACCCCACGGGCAACCCGACCGAGGGCGTCGACGCGCTCGCGGCCCTCGTGGAGCTGTTCAACGTGCTGGCCGTGGTGGGCCGGCGGCTGCCGGAGGCCTCCCACGTGCAGGGCATCGTGACGCACGGGGGCACCGCCACGAACATCGTCCCCGACTTCGCCGAGGGGCGGTTCGGGCTGCGCGCGGCCACCTCACGGGCGCTGGACGAGCTGATCGGGCAGCTGCGCGCGTGCGCGGAGGGCGTAGCCCGGGCGACCGGCACCCGGGCCGAGGTGGAGCGCGCCACGGTCCGCTACGACCACTTCCGGGACAGCGGGGTGCTGTCCGACCGGTTCGCCGCGCACCTGTCCGCGGCGGGGATCGAGCTGACGCCGCCGGTGCCGGGCGTGTACCTGGGCTCGTCGGACATCGGCAACGTGAGCACGCGCGTGCCCGCCGTCCACCCCTTCGTCGCGATCATGGGCGAGGACGGTTCCGACCACACCCCCGAGTTCGCCGCGGCCGGCGTCTCGGAGCGGGCCCGCCGGGTGCTGGTCGCCGCGACCGCGGCACTGGCGTGTACGGCAGCCGACGTGCTGCTGCGCCCGGAGCTGCGGGAGGAGGCCTGGGCCGGGCACCGCGCGGCGGAGGCGGCGGAGGGCTGATCCGCCGCCTCCGTCCCGCCGTCCGGTCCGCCCCGCCGCCCGGGCCCGCTTTCCCGGCTCCGTCCTTCCGGGATGTGCGGCCTCGGTTCCGTCGCCCGGGCCGGGCGCGTCGTTCAGGCCCCGGGCTCCTCGTCGCGGGGGTCGTCCGTCCGGTCCGCGTCCCGGGTGCCGACACCCTTCAGCGGCTCGCCCGCGGTCGTGCCGCGCTTCGGCCGGTAGCCCTCGTCGGCGGTCGCCGTGCCCCGCACCGTGCGCTCGCGGGCCTGGCTCTCGGAACCCGAGTGGGCTCCCGGTTCGTCGCCGCGTGCCCGCGCGTACCGGTCGTCCGGGCGGTCCTCGCGCTTCTTGTCGCCGGTCATCTGCGCACCTCCGGTCGGTGTTCGGCTGACGGTGCCGGGTTCCCCCGGGGCGGAGGGGGAAACGGCGGCGAGGGACGCGGAGGCGCTCACGCCCCGCCGCCCTCCCGCGGGAGCACGGCGGGCAGGCCGTCGCGGCCGGCCGGGGCCACCGGTGACACAGCGTGCGGTGGGCGGCGGCGGCAGGTCACCGGCCGCGTCCGCGTCTCACACGCGCCGCAGCCGCCACACGTGGTCGTCGCGGAAGCCCTCGGTGCCCTCGGGCGAGGTGCTCGGCCGGCGTACGGTCTCCCTGGTCCCGACGGCCCACCCGGCGTCCGGCAGGGCGAGTTCCCCGAGGACTCCGTCCAGGGTGGGGAAGTCGGCGTCGAAGGGCGGCTCGGTCTGCCAGGAGGGCCAGCCGGCGTGCAGGACGACCAGCAGGGTGCCGCCGTCCGCGACGGCACGCGCGGCGGCGCGCAGGACCGTCTGCCGGTCCAGGGGCACCGGGGACTGCAGGTAGTGGGCGCTCACCAGGTCGAAGGTGCCCTCGGGGAAGGAGCGCCCCAGCTCGTGGCGCTCCCAGGCGACGCGGTCGCCGACCCCGGCCTCGGCGGCGTGCGCGGCGGCGCGTTCGAGGGCCGTGGCGGAGATGTCCACGCCGGTCACCCGCCAGCCGCGCGTGGCCAGCCACACGGCGTCCGCTCCCTCGCCGCAGCCCAGGTCCAGGGCGGTCCCGGGGGTGAGGCCGGCCGTCTCGCGCACGAGCAGGTCGTTGGGGCGGCCGCTCCAGACGCGGGCGGTGTCGCGGTAGCGGGCTTCCCAGAAATCGGCGGGTGCGGGGGTGTCGGTCACGGGTGCCTCCTGAGGAACGGGCAGCGTCGTCGGTTCGGGGCGGGCACGCGAGGCGCGCGGTCCGTCCCGGGCCAGGCTGCCCCCGTCCGGGCGCCGGCGGCGAACGGCTTTGCCGGAACGGCAAGCGGATCATCCCCCTCCGGTCGCAGGCGTCAGCGCAGGGGCGCGGCCCCGGACTCGGACGGATCACCGCCGCGCACCCACACGTTGCGCGCGAAGGGGATCTCGGTGCCCGCCTCGTCCAGCGCTTCCTTGCCCCGGCGGCGCAGTTCGCGGGTGACGGCCCACTGCTGCAGCGGCGCGGTCCTCGCCGCGACGCGCACCACGACCCCGTCGGGCTCCAGCACGGCGCTGCTGAGCACCGAGCCGATGGTGCGGGCCCGCTGTTCGCGCCGCCGCCTCGCCCGGGTCCGGTCGCGGTGCGGTACCGCGGGGCACGGCCCGGCCGCCGGGAACGGGCCCGCTCGGGCTCGCCGGCCGACGGTTCCGGTACGCGCTGCACGACCCGGACCCGGAGGCACGCCCCGTCCCGTTCGCCGGAAAAATTGCCTTTCACGCCATGTGTCCGGCCGTTGCCCCGTCTTCACACGCGCGGGCCCATCACCGGTCCCGGCCGGGGCATCCGGGAGGAAGTCGTCCCAGCGGAGGAGGCCTGTGCCGTGGTTGCCGTCGCCGTCCTGCTGCTGCCCGGACTCGGGCTGCTGCTCTTCACCATGACGTGGCTGGAGGACCGGCTCTTCCGGGAGGCGGAACCCGCCCGGCACGCCCGGCGCCGCCATCTGCGGCTGATCCCCGGCGGCAGGGCCGGCACGGGCCGGGGGCCGGCACCGGCGGCGGTGCGGTCCTCGGACCCGTCCGCGGGCCGTTCCCCCGCGCCGGCCGGGCGACGCCCGTCCTCAGCGGGCCGGCACGCCGCCTGACCCGGGAACGGCCGGCAGGACGCGCGGGCGGGCGGTGCGCCGCTCGGGCCGCCAGGTGGTCACCAGGGCCGCGGCGAGCAGCAGTTCGGCGATGTCACCGCCGTAGTACATGATCTCGGCGCCCTGCCGCACCTGGTCGGCGGGCGCGTGGACGCCGGGGAGGAACCCGCCGTACATCGCCTGGGCGATCAGGGCGTGGGCGGCGACGGCGATGCCGAGGTACACGAGCCGGGCCGGTACGCCGGGCCGCGCGGGCGCCGGGTCGGGGCCGGCGACGGCGTACGCGAAGAGGCAGCCGGAGAGCAGGAAATGGGCGTTCATCAGCCAGTGTCCGGCGGGGTGCGCCATGGCGGTGGCGTGGAGCGGCGTGCCGTACAGCGGGATCAGGGTGCCGGTGCTCAGCGCGAGGGCCGTGGCGGGGTGGGTGAGCAAGCGTGCGGGACGGCTGTGCAGCAGCCGGGTCACCCGGCGGGCGCGCGCCGGCGGCAGGACGCGCAGCAGCAGGGTGACCGGTGCCGCGAGGACCAGCAGCAGCGGCGCGTACATGCCGATGAGCATGTGCTGGGCCATGTGCCCCCGGAAGTCGGTGTGCGCGGCCGGCCCGAGCGGCGGCAGCACGGCGACGGCGAGCACCGCCAGCGCGCCGAGGAACGACGCCGACCGCCGGCCGTACCCGCCGAGGGCGGGGTTGCGGCGCCGGGCCCGGCGGACGGCGAGCAGATAGCCCGCGGCCGCGGCCAGGAGCGCCAGGACGAGCAGCAGGACGAGCGGGCCCGTCGCGTCGCCGGGGACGGTGTCACCGGCCGGTCCGTGGTGGTGCGGGGTGTGCGCGCCGTCCGCGCCGTCCGTCGGCCCCATCAGGCGCGGCCTTCGGCCCGGCCGGTGTCCCGCGGCGTGCCGGGGCCGGCGCGGCGGCCTCTGCGCTGCAGCAGGAAGCCGCCGGCCAGGAACAGCACGCCGAGGAGGAGGAACCCGGCGTCCCACCAGGCCTGGTGCGGGCCGCCGCGGACGTGGTGGATGCCGAGGATCTGGTGGTCCAGGAGGCCCTCGACGAGGTTGAACAGGCCCCAGCCGGCCAGGATCCAGCCCCACAGCACCCTGGAGGCCCACACCGCGCGCCGGTTGCGGGTGACCCGCGCGTACAGCACGGCCAGGCCCAGCAGGACGGAGAGCCAGCACACGGTGTGGAAGACGCCGTCCCACACGGTGTTCATCTCCAGGCCCGGGACGGTGTCCGGGTCGTAGTACTTCACGCCGATGCGGTCGTGGTCGGTGCCGGTGAGCATGTGGTGCCACCGCAGGAGCTGGTGGAGCAGGATGCCGTCGACGAAGCCGCCGAGCCCGACGCCGAGGAGGATGCCGGGCAGCCGGATGCCGTCCGGCGCGGTCCCGGCCGTCCGGGTCCCGTCCGTCGTGGTGGCCATGTCCGTCCTCCGTCCCGTCCGCGAGGGCGCGCGGACCTCCCGGACACGGTTTCCCCGTCCGGCGGGATCCCGCCGCCGTTGCGCGGCACTCGGGTGACGGCGCCCCCGCGCGCCGCGCGTCGTAGGGTGAGGGGCCGACGGGCCGGCCGCCCGCGGCGGTGCGGGGACGGCCGGGGCGACAGACACCGAGGAGACCCATGGAGACCGGGCAGCACGACGACGCCGACGCGGAGTTCACCGCCTTCTGGCAGGAGCGCCGGGTGTGCTTCCTGTCGACGCCGCGGGCCGACGGCAGTCCGCACCTGGTCCCGGTCGGTGTGACGTACGACCACGCCACCCGCACGGCACGCGTCATCACGAGCCGCGGCACCGCCAAGGTGCGCAACGTCGAGCGGGCCGGCCGGGCCCGCGTCGCCGTGAGCCAGGTGGACGGCCGCCGCTGGTCCACGCTGGAGGGCGTCGCGACCGTACGGGACGACGCCGGCGCGGTCCGGGACGCGGAGGCCCGGTACGCGGCCCGCTACCGGCAGCCCCGGGCGAACCCGGCGCGGGTCGTCATCGAGATCGACGTACGGCGCTTCCTCGGCACGGTGCGTCCCCACCGGGACGCGGCGGACGGCGCCGGGACGGGCGGCGCCCCGGCCGGGTGAACCTCGCCGGCCTGGCGGCGCCGTGTCCCGGCGTCAGGGTGCGGGGCGCGTCCCGGCGGGCCGCCCGCCCGCCGTGTCGCCGGCGGCCCGGTGGCCGGGGCGGCCCGGCCACCACGCGACGTCGCCGATGTCCCGGGCGAGGGCCGGGACCAGCAGCGAGCGCACCACCAGCGTGTCCAGCAGCACGCCGAAGGCGACGATGAAGGCGATCTGCACGAGGAAGGCCAGCGGGATCACGCCGAGGGCGGCGAAGGTGGCGGCGAGCACGACTCCGGCCGAGGTGATCACACCGCCCGTGGCGGTCAGCCCGCGCAGGATGCCCTGCCGGACCCCGTGGTGCAGGGACTCCTGCCGGACCCGGGACATGAGGAAGATGTTGTAGTCCACGCCGAGGGCGACCAGGAACACGAACCCGTACAGCGGGACGGAGGCGTCCGTGCCGCTGAAGCCGAACACGTGGCGGAAGACCAGGGCGGAGACGCCCAGGGTCGCCAGGAAGTTCAGCGCCACCGTCACCACGAGCAACACGGGCATCAGCAGCGAGCGCAGCAGGACGGTCAGGACGACCAGGATGATCGCGAGCACCACGGGGACGATGAGCGTGCGGTCGTGCTCGGCGGTGCGCTGGGTGTCGTACTGCTGGGCGGTGTAGCCGCCGACGAGGGCGTCCGCGCCCGGCACGGCGTGCACCGCGCTCCGCAGGCGGGCCACCGTCTCCTTGGCCGCGTCGCTGTCCGCCGGGGCACGCAGGGTGGCGTCGATCCGGACGCGCCCGCCGACCGTCTTCGGGGCGCCGTCGCCGGGCCGGCCCGACGCGGTGGCCGCGGCGGCGGAGGCGACGCCGCGCGTGTCACGGGCCGCCGTGAGGACGGGGCCGAGCCGGTCCGCGTCCGCGATGATCACGGCCGGGTTGCCGGAGCCGCCGGGGAAGTGCGCGGCGAGGGTCTGCTGCGCGGCGACCGAGGGGGCGTCGTCGACGAAGATCTCGTCCAGCGGGACGCCCTTGGAGTCCAGGGCCGGGGCGAAGGCGGCGCAGGCGAGGAGCGCGGCGAGGCAGATCGCCCAGATGCGGCGCGGTGCCCGGTCCACCATTGCGGCGACGCGGTGCCACAGGCGGTGGCCGGCCTGCGGGTCGTCGGCCCGCACCGGCCTGGCCGGCCAGTAGGCGGCCCGGCCGAGCAGGGCCAGTACGGCGGGCAGGAAGGTGAGCGTGCTCAGGACGGCGCAGACGATGCCGATGGCGCCGACGGGGCCGAGGGCGCGGTTGTTGGTCAGGTCGCTGAGCAGCAGGGCCAGCAGGCCGAGGGCGACGGTCGCCGCGCTCGCGACGACGGTCGCCCACGAGGCGCGCAGCGCGGCGCGCACGGCGCCGAGGCGGTCCGGGTGGCGGGCCAGTTCCTCGCGGAAACGGGCGGTGAGCAGCAGCGCGTAGTCGGTGGCGGCGCCGATGACGAGGATGGAGAGGATGCCCTGGACCTGCCCGTCGACGCGCACGACGCCGTGGTCGGCGAGGGCGTAGACGACCGCGCAGGCCAGGCTCAGCGCGAAGACGGCGCCGAGGATGATGACCAGAGGCAGCAGGACGCTGCGGTAGACGAGCAGCAGGATCACCAGCACCGTGACCAGGGCGACACCGAGCAGCAGCCCGTCGATGCCGGAGAAGGCGTCGGAGAGGTCGGCCTGGGAGGCCGCCGGGCCGGCCAGCTGCGCCCTGGTGCCCGGGACCCGCTCCGCGGCGACGCGGATGCCGTCCAGGACGCCGGGCAGGCGGTCCCCGAGCCCGGGTTCGACCTGTACGACGGCCTGCAGGGCCTTGCCGTCGCCGGAGGCGGAGGCGGGCGTCGGGGGGCCGACGACGCCGGGTCCGCCCTTGAGGGCAGCGACCGCACGGGTGGCCTCCGCCCGGTGGGCGGTGACGTCTGTCCCGCCCTCTGCGGTCCACACGACGATCACAGGCAGGGTCTCGTACCGCTGGAACGCCTTCCGCGCGTCGATGACCCGGGTGGACTCGGCGCTGCGGGGCAGGAAGGCGGCCTGGTCGTTGGTGGCGATCTCGCCCAGTTTCCCGGCGTACGGGCCGAGCGTCCCGCCGATGCCGAGCCAGACCAGGAGCAGGACGACGGGGACGAGCCACCGGGCTCGTGAGGAAGGGGGCATCGGGCCGGGGTCTCCAGGTCTTCCGTGGTGCGGGGCGCCGGCGGAGCCGCTCGCTCGTGAACGGTCCCGGCGACCGGGTCGTGTTCGCCTCCGTGCCGTGCCGGCACACCGACTGGTGCCCGCGCCCCGTCCCTCGATACCGGCGGTCCCCCGCTCTTGATACCGGCGGTCCCCCTGTCCGTCGGCCGGACGGCGGAGCCGGCGGCCGCCTGCCCCTCCTCGTCGGGCCCCCGCTCGTGCGCGCGCCGGCCGCCCCGGAGGGAGCGGAGTCCCCGGAGGCGGGAGGACGGCCGGCACGCCCCCGGTCAGGCGCCGACGTACGCCGCGAGGTGTTCGCCGGTGAGGGTGGAGCGGGCGGCGACGAGGTCGGCGGGGGTGCCCTCGAAGACGATCCGTCCGCCGTCGTGACCGGCGCCCGGGCCGAGGTCGATGATCCAGTCGGCGTGGGCCATGACCGCCTGGTGGTGTTCGACGACGATGACGGACTTCCCGGAGTCGACGAGCCGGTCCAGCAGGCCGAGCAGCTGCTCCACGTCGGCGAGGTGGAGGCCGGTGGTCGGCTCGTCGAGCACGTAGACGCCGCCCTCGTCGGCCATGTGGGTGGCCAGCTTGAGCCGCTGCCGCTCGCCGCCGGACAGGGTGGTCAGGGGCTGGCCGAGGGTGAGGTAGCCGAGACCGACGTCGGCGAGCCGGCCGAGGATCCGGTGCGCGGCGGGCGTGCGCGCCTCACCGGCGCCGAAGAACTCCGCGGCCTCGGTCACCGGCATGGCGAGCACCTCGCTGATGTCGCGGCCGCCGAGCCGGTACTCCAGCACGGACGCCTGGAACCGCTTGCCCTCGCAGTCCTCGCAGGTGGTGGCCACGCCGGCCATCATCGCCAGGTCGGTGTAGACGACGCCGGCGCCGTTGCAGGCGGGGCAGGCGCCCTCGGAGTTGGCGCTGAACAGGGCGGGCTTGACGCCGTTGGCCTTGGCGAAGGCCTTGCGGACCGGGTCGAGCAGGCCGGTGTAGGTCGCCGGGTTGCTGCGCCGTGAGCCCTTGATGGGGCTCTGGTCGACCGTGACGACGTCCGCCCCGGCGGGGAGCGAGCCGTGGATCAGCGAGCTCTTGCCGGAGCCCGCCACGCCGGTGACCACGCAGAGCACCCCGAGCGGGATGTCGACGTCGACGCCCTGCAGGTTGTGTGTGGTCGCGCCGCGGATCCCGAGCGTGCCGGACGGCTCGCGCACGCTCTCCTTGATGCGGGCCCGGTCGTCGAGGTGGCGGCCGGTGACGGTGCCGCCGGCCCGCAGCCCCTCCACGGTGCCCTCGAAGCAGACGGTGCCGCCCGCCGTGCCGGCGCCGGGGCCGAGGTCGACGACGTGGTCGGCGATGGCGATGACCTCCGGTTTGTGCTCCACGACGAGCACCGTGTTGCCCTTGTCCCGCAGCCGCAGCAGCAGCTCGTTCATCCGCTGGATGTCGTGCGGGTGCAGCCCGGCCGTGGGCTCGTCGAAGACGTAGGTGACGTCCGTGAGCGAGGAGCCGAGGTGGCGGATCATCCTGACGCGCTGCGCCTCGCCGCCCGACAGGGTGCCCGCGGGCCGGTCGAGGGAGAGGTAGCCCAGTCCGATCTCCACGAACGAGTCCAGCGTGCCCCGCAGCGCGGTGAGCAGGGGCGCCACCGACGGCTCGTCGAGACCGCGGACCCACTCGGCCAGGTCCCGGATCTCCATTGCGCAGGCGTCGGCGATGGAGACCTTGCCGATCCGCGACGACCGGGCGCCCTCGCTGAGCCGGGTGCCGTCGCACTCGGGGCACGTGGTGAAGGTGACCGCGCGCTCCACGAAGGCCCGGACGTGCGGCTGGAGCGCCTCCTTGTCCTTGGCCAGGAACGTCTTGCGTATCTTGGGGATCAGGCCCTCGTAGGTGAGGTTGACGCCGTTGACCTTGACCTTGACGGGGTCGCCGTACAGGAAGTCCCGCAGTTCCTTCTCGGTGTAGTCGCGGATCGGCTTGTCCGGGTCGACGAAGCCGGACTGGGCGTAGACCTGCACGGTCCACTGGCTGTCGGACTTCCAGCCGGGGATGGTGAAGGCGCCCTCGCTCAGCGACCTGGAGTCGTCGTACAGCTCGGTGAGGTCGATGTCGGAGACGGTGCCCCGGCCCTCGCAGTGGGTGCACATGCCGCCGGTGCGCTCGTAGGTGGCCCGTACGGCCTTCTTGGCGCCGCGCTCGACGGTGATCGCGCCGCTCGCGCGGACCGAGGCGGTGTTGAAGGAGTACGCGCTGGGCGGGCCGATGTGGGGGTCGCCGAGCCGGCTGAACAGGATGCGCAGCATCGCGTTGGCGTCGGTGGCGGTGCCGACCGTGGAGCGGGGGTCCCCGCCCATCCGCCGCTGGTCGACGCTGATCACGGTCGTCAGGCCGTCCAGGACGTCGACGTCGGGCCGCGCCAGGGCCGGCATGAAGCCCTGCACGAAGGCGCTGTAGGTCTCGTTGATCAGCCGCTGCGACTCCGCGGCGATCGTGTCGAACACCAGTGAGCTCTTGCCCGATCCGGAGACCCCGGTGAACACCGTCAGGCGGCGCTTGGGGATCTCGATGCCGACGTCCTTGAGGTTGTTCTCCCGGGCGCCGTGCACGCGGATCATGTCGTGCCGGTCGGCGACGTGCGGCGCAGGCGGGCGAGAGTCGTTCCGCGCGGCCTTGCTCATGGTGTCTCCATCTCTCGGGCGGGACCGCGGACATGGTCTCCGCCGGCACCGCCTGGTCGGTGTGCCCGAGCAGTATCCCCGGTCGTCCCCCGCCACCGGGGCCGAACACCGGATCGAGACGCGGGAGCGGTGGGCACGGGGGCGCGGCGGCACCGCGGGCGCCGGGCGGGGCCTTCGGGGCGACCGGATGCCGGGGCCGCAGGCAGGGCGTAATGTCCGCATATGGGTGACATTCGGTCTGGCCGGCACGGTGCGGCCCTGCCGGAGCCGGCGGGGAGCGGCGGCCGACGCCGGGGTGCCACGCCGGCCGCGGGCCGCGGAGTGCCGGCGCGTCCGGCGCGGCGTCCGCCGCGGGCCGGCGCGGACGGACCACCGGCCGGCGGGCAGGGCCGTGCGGCCGACGGGCTGAGCCGTGCGGCCGGCGCCGGGCAGGTGCCCGCCCGGCCGCCGATCCGGGCGGGCCGCTGATGGACGCCGCGCTGACCGCCGTGATGCGGCAGAGCGGAGCGTTCTGCGGGATGCTCTACGTGCTGCCGCCGGGCGGGGACGCGCTGTGGCTGGCCGTGATGGCGGGGATCCCGCAGGAGATCGCGGCCCCGTGGCGGCGGGTGGCGCAGGACGACCCGATGCCGGTGGCGGACGCCGTGCGCGAACGGCGCCTGGTCTGGGCCGGCGGCCAGGAGGAGATGGCCCGCCTGTATCCCCGGCTGGCGCTCGTCCTGCCGTACGACTTCGCCCTGGCGGCCGCTCCGGTCGTGTCGGACACCGCGGTGCGGGGCGGGCTGGTGCTGCTGTGGCCCGGGGCCCGTCCGGCACAGCTGAGCGAGGTGGAGCGCGACGCCGTCGAGCGGGGCTGCCGCCGTCTGGGCCGGCTCCTGGAGGAGGCGGTGGAACGCGGTGACCCGGTGGTACCCGTCCGACGGCCGCGGACCCTGCCGTCACCGGCCGGGCGCGTCCCCGCCCCCGACGAGGCGGCGGCGGTCTCGGCCTTCGCCGACCGCCTGCCGGGAGGGTCCTGCGCGCTGGACATGAACGGCCGCATCACCTTCATGACCCCGGCCGCCGCCGAGCTCCTCGGCCGATCGGTGACCGAGCTGCTGGGCACCCTGCCCTGGGAGGCGCTGCCGTGGATGGACGTGCCCCAGGTCGAGGACCGCTACCGCGCCGCGCTGATCAGCCGCCGGCCGCAGACCTTCACCGTGCTGCGCCCGCCGGACATGTGGCTGTCCTTCGAGCTGTACCCGGACTCCTCCGGCATCAGTGTCCTCATCCGGCGGACCGCCTCCGCCGAGGACGCTCCCGCGCCGCCGTCCGCGGCGGCCGCGGGCCCCAGCCGCGCCACCGTGCTGTACCACCTGATGCACCTGGCCGCCACCCTGACCGAGGCCGTCGGCGTCCAGGACGTCGTCGAGCAGACCGCGGACCAGTTGCTGCCCGCGCTCGGCGCGCAGGCCATGGCGCTGATGGCGGCCGAGGACGGCCGTCTGCGGATCCTCGGCCACCGGGGCTATCCCGCCGAGCTCATGGACCGTTTCGACGCCGTCCCCCTGAGCCGGGACATCCCCGGCAGCGAGGTGCTGGTCACCGGCGTCCCCGGCTTCTACACGTCCTTCGCCGACCTCGAGCGCGACTATCCCGCCATGACGCACGAGGACGGGATGGCCTCCTGGGCGTTCCTTCCGCTGATCGCCTCCGGCCGCCCCATCGGCTCCCTCCTGCTCGCCTACGACCGGCCCCGCGGCTTCCCGCCCGGTGAGCGCGCGGTGCTCACCTCACTGGCCGGGCTGGTCGGGCAGGCCCTGGACCGTGCCCGGCTCTACGACGCCAAGGACCACCTCGCCCACCGCCTGCAGTCCGCCCTCCTGCCGCACACGCTGCCCCGGGTCCCCGGTCTGAGGGTCGCCGCCCGCTATCTGCCGGCCGCCCGGGGCCTGGGCATCGGCGGCGACTTCTACGACCTCATCCGCCTCGACGCGCGCACGGCCGGTGCCACCATCGGCGACGTGCAGGGGCACAACGTGGACGCCGCGGCCCTCATGGGGCAGGTCCGTACCGCCGTGCACGCGCACGCCACCGTGGGCGTCTCCCCCGACCACGTCCTGGCACGCACCAACCGCCTGCTCACCGACCTCGACCCCGGCCTGTTCGCCAGCTGCGTCTACGTCCACCTCGACCTGGCCTCCCGCCGCGCCTGCCTGGCCACCGCCGGGCACCCGCCGCCCCTGCTGCGGCACGCCGACGGGCACACCGAACTGCTGCGGGTCGCGCCCGGCCTGCTGCTGGGCATCGAGCCGGACGCCGTCTACCCGGCCCTGGAGTTCCCGCTGCCGCCCGGGTGCGTGCTCGCCCTCTACACCGACGGGCTGGTCGAGGCTCCCGGCGTGGACCCGGACGACGCGACGGAAGCCCTCGCCGGACTCCTCGAGCACGCGGACCCGGCCGACCTGGACGCCATGGCCGACACCCTCATCCGGCACGCTCCCGCCCCCGGCGACGACATCGCCCTGCTCCTGATCGGCCCCGCGGACTGACGGGACCCGGCCTCCCCGCACTCCCCCGGCCGGCCCGCGCTCCGGCGGGCCCGTGCCGTGCGGGAGGACGTCCTCCGGCGGCCGGTGCGGCATATGTCGCATATGTTGGCCGAGGCGGGGGCCACGCGGTACGGAGGCGGATCGCCGGTGAGGGGTCCGGCGAGGCCGGTAGGCGCCGGAGGGTGCGTGATGGGTGAGGAGCCACAGCGTCTGGTGAGCGGGATCGGGCTGGACGTCTTCGACGCGGCCCCCGTGGGGGTCCTCGTCTCCCGCGGCCCCGAGCACCGGCTCGCCTACCTCAACACCGTCTACCGGGGCATCTTCGGCGACCGGCCGCTGGGCCGTCCGCTGCGCGAGGTGTTCCCCGACCTCGCGCAGACCGGCTACTTCGACATCTTCGACCGCGTCCTCGCCACGGGGCGCGCGGAACGGCTCTCCACCGCCCCCGTCGACGTGGCCTACCCGGGCTCGGCGGCCGGACGGACCCGCTACTTCGACTTCAGCGTCTCCCGGGCCACGCTCGGGGCCGGCGAACGCGGTGTGCTGGCCGTCGTGGTGGAGGTCACCGAACAGGTCGAGTCGGCGGAACGCATCCGGGTCCTGGCCGAGCAGCGCCGCCGTGCGCTGCTGCGCTACCGCAGCCTGGTCAACGCCGGTTCGCAGATCGTGTGGGTGACGGGTCCGCGGGGCGGGGTGATCGAGCCGAGCCCCGCCTGGGAGCGGGTGACCGGGCAGACCTGGGAGCAGTTCCGCGGCGAGGGATGGCTCGACGCCGTCCACCCCGACGACCGGCAGGCGACCGCCCGGGCGTGGCAGCGGGCGCTGGCCGAGGTGCCGACGGACTTCACCTGTGTCTACCGGCTCCGTCTGGCCGACGGCCGCTACCGGCACTTCGCGATCTACGCCGCCCCCGTCCACGACGGTGACACGCTGGTCGAATGGGTGGGCACCTGCGCCGACATCGAGCAGGAGTGGCAGGCCGGCCGCCGGGAGGAACTGCTGGCCCGCGCCACCGACGCCACGGCCGACACGGCCGGCCTGGAGGAGATGCTCGACGCCCTCAGCCATGTGATCGTGCCCGACATCGCCGACACCTGCTGCCTCTATCTCCTGCCCCAGACCCTGGAACGGCCCCCCGGGGCCGCGCTGACCGCGGAACGCCTCGTCGCCGTCACCCGCCCCGGTCTGCCCGACCTGGCCCCCCATCACGAGGAACACCTGCGGCCGGGCACACCGCTCGCCCGCGCCGTGGAACAGGGCCGCCCCGTGCTCTCCGTGTTCCCGCCCGGCGAGCCGCCCCCGGACCTCGCCGCGGCGGGGACCGCTCCCTGGCTGCCCGAACGGGCCAACAGCGTGGTCCTGTTCCCCGTCGTCGCGGACGGCTCGACCGTCGCGCTGCTCGTCGTGGCGACCAGCGGCGACCGGCCC
Organism: Streptomyces sp. NPDC006384; assembly: GCF_042870695.1. Lineage (NCBI taxonomy): Bacteria > Bacillati > Actinomycetota > Actinomycetes > Kitasatosporales > Streptomycetaceae > Streptomyces > Streptomyces sp. NPDC006384. Next base: position 109,392 of record NZ_JBIAHR010000010.1, on the reverse strand, counting down.
CCGCTCGACCGCCCCGACATCGACCTGCTGCGCGAGCTGGCCGACCGGGTCCACACGCCCCTGCACAACGCCTTCGAGTTCCAGCGCACCCGGCACACGGCGCTCGCCCTGCAGCGCAGTCTGCTCACGTCCCCGCCCGACGTGCCCGGGGTGGAGATCGCGGTCCGCTACCGGCCGAGCGCCGCGGGCGCCGAGGCCGGCGGCGACTGGTACGACGTCTTCGTGCTGCGGGACGGGGCCACCGTGCTGACCGTCGGCGACGTGGCCGGGCACGATCTGTCCGCCACCGTCACGATGGGCCAGGCGCGCAACATGCTCCGGGGGCTGGCCCTGGACCGCGAGGAGCCGACCTCGGCGATCCTCCACCGCCTGGACCAGTCCCTGCAGCTCCTCCGGCCGGACACCACCGCCACCTGCGTCCTGGCCCGGCTGGAACAGCGGGCGACCGGCCGCTTCCGGCTCCAGTACTCCGTCGCCGGGCATCCGCCGCCCCTGCTCGTCGGCCCCGACGGCACGGCCCGCTTCCTGTCCGGGGCGCGCGGCCCCCTCATCGGCGTCCTCCCCGACCCCGGGTACACCAGCGCCCGCGAGCCGCTGCCGCCGGGCTCCACCCTGCTCCTCTACACCGACGGGCTCGTGGAGCGCCGGGACGAGGACATCGGGACGGGGCTGGAACGGCTGCGCCGCCGGGCCGCCGAAGCGGCCCGGCGGCCTCTCGAAGTGTTCTGCGACGACATCCTGGCCGGCATGCTCCCCGCCGGCGGTGACGACGACGTGGCCATGCTCGCCGTGCGCGTGACCACCGGCCGGTGACACCCCTCCCCCGCGCTCCGGGCGGCGGCACCGCACACGCCGGCCGGCGCGTGCGGTGTCACCCCGCCGGTACCGGCTCCTCCTCCGGCTCGAGCCCGGGGGTCGGGCGGCGGAATCCGCGGGTGAGCCAGAACAGGTAGCCGCAGCCGGCCGCGAGCCACACCAGGCCGATGGTGAGCGCGTCCGCGCTCAGCCGGGTGAGCAGGTAGACGGTGACGCAGGCGCCGAGCGACGGCACGACGACGTACCCGAGGACGCCGCCGCCGGCGGCCTCACGGTTGCGGAGGTAGAAGACCACGACGCAGACGTTGACCGCGGTGAACGCCGTGAACGCGCCGAAGTTGATGAACGACGTCGCGGTCTGCAGGCCGATGTCCAGCCCGGTCAGGCACATCGCCCCCGTCAGGAGGAGGCTGAGCACCGGTGTCCGCGTGCGGGGGTGCAGCGCGCCGAAGAACCGCCGCGGCAGGACGCCGTCCCGGCCCATGCTGTACAGCAGGCGGCTGGAGCTGAGCTGCACGGCGAGACCCGAGGCGAAACCGGCGATGATGGTGGCCATGTTCGTCCAGTCGGCGAAGGTCTGACCGCCGACCTGCACGGACATCGTGTACGAGACGATGTCCGGGTCCGTGAACCGGCCGCCCGGGTGCACGAGTTGCATGATGTAGGCGACCGCGGCGAACAGCAGGCCTCCGATCGCGACGACGAGGACGACGGCGCGGGGGATGGTGCGCCGCGCGTCACGGGTCTCCTCGGAGAGCGTGGTGACGGCGTCGAAGCCGAGGTAGGAGTAGGCGGCGACGGCCGCGGCGGCCGATATGCCGGCGAGCCCGCTGTCCGCGTTCCACAGCGGCGCCGTGTACGACCGCGGCTCGTGGTCCGTGAGGTGGACCAGGCAGTAGGCGACGAACAGCAGCACCAGGAGGACCGCGAACCCGGTCAGGAGCTTGTTGACACGGTCGGCCAGCGAGACGCCGATGATGTTGACCAGGGTGGTCAGTCCGGCGTTCAGGAGCATCCACGCCCAGACCGGGACGGCCGGGAACTGCGCGTTGAGGTACACGGACTGGACGAGCCAGGCGACCATCGGCAGGAACAGGTAGTCCAGCAGGACGAGCCAGCCGACGAGGAACCCGGCCCGCCCGCCCAGCACCTTGCGGGCGTAGCCGTACGCCGATCCGGAGACCGGGAAGTGCCGGGCCATCTTGGCGTAGCTGAGGGCGGTGAGGCACATCGCGCCGGTGGCCACGAGGAACGCGGTCGGGGCGGTGCCCGCGCTGGCCGCGGCGATGACGCCGAACAGCACCATCACGAGGCTGGGCGCCATGTAGGCGAGCCCGAAGGTCACCACGGAGGCCAGTGACAGTCTGGGGGCGAGCCCCGCGGAGGTCTCACTCACGGCCGGCACCGTCCTGGGCGGTGCCGGCCTGGGCGGCGGGGCGCGGCGCGGCGGCCGCCTCGGGCGCGACGGCCGGGCGCCAGGTGGCCGGGTCGATGTAGCCGTTGTACAGCGGGAGTTCGAGGCGGCTGTCGCCTTCCCGGAAGTGTTCCCAGGGCCAGGAGTCACCGCTCGTGCCGTGGGTGCGCGCCGCGCCGACCCGGTCGAAGTCGACGACGCCCACGAAGGTGGCGTCCTCCATGCCGGCGGCCGGGATCTGGAAGTGTCCCTCCGGGTCCACGAGCAGGGTCCCGCCGTGGGCGGTGGGGGACGCGCCGTTGACGCTGGCCACCCAGATCTGGTTGACGATGGCGTTCGCCTGGTTGAGGGGGATCTCCTGCGTCCGGCCCGTCGTCGGGGTCTGGACCAGGTTGATCACCAGTTCGGCGCCCATCCACGCCAGATGCCGGGTGACCTCCGGGTACCAGCTGTCGTAGCAGATCGACAGGCCCACCCGGCCGTGACCGGGCATGTCGAACACGACGAACTCGCGGCCGACGCAGAACGGCTCGTAGGGGCGCCAGGTGAAGATCTTGCGGTAGGCGGCGACCCGCTCCCCGTCCGGGTTGTAGACCACCGCGGTGTTGTACACAGAGCCGTCCTCCGCGCGTTCCAGGACCGTTCCGGGGACGAGCCAGACGCCCAGTTCGCGGGCGAGGGCGCCGAGCGCCCGGCCGCGCGGGCCGTCGAGCGGTTCCGCGTACAGGCCGATGGCCTCCTGCTCGGACATCGACTCCACGCCCAGTGAGCACAGGTGCAGTTCCGGATAGACGACGAGCTGGGCGGCGTTGGGGGACTTCATGCGCCGGCGCAGTCCGTCGGCGAAGTCCTCGAGGGACTCCGCGGACGTCTGGACGAGGGCGATGCGCAGATACCGGCTCATGGGGACTCCTGGGACGACGGACGGGCCGCGGCGGACGGGCCGCGACGGAAAACGGGAACGCGCAGGGGCTGCCGCTCGCGGCCGGGCCCGGCGGGCGAGGCCGGCGGCGGCGCGACCTGCGACACGGAACCCGATTCGCCACCCTGTTGTCAACGGTGTTGGCAACAGAGTTTCCGGCCCGTTGGTAAGGTCGTCACCCGGCCCCCGACCGAGAAGACCGAGTCCCCATGGCGAAGAACACGGCATCCACGTCCCCGGCAGCGCCCAGGACGGGCACCGCCCGCAGGAGCGGGCCGCGCCAGCGCAGAAGCGTGCGGCGGGAAGCCGCCGTGAACGCCGCGTTCCAGCTCGCCGAGCGGGAGGGCGCGGCCGGTCTGACCATGCGCAGGCTGGCCCAGGAGCTCGACGTGGACGTCTCCGTCCTCTACCGGCTCTTCCGCGACAAGGACGAACTCGTCCTCGCCCTGTGCGAGCGGACGATCGAGATCGAACTCGACGAGATCGGTGACGTGCCCGAGGAGGAGGCCTGGCAGGACACGCTGCGCCGCATCGCCGACGTCACCTGGGCCTACCAGACCCGTTTCCCGGCCATCACCCTGCTCAGCTTCGCCCGCACCACCGGCGGTCCCGCCGAGCAGCGCATGGTGGAGCTGCTGCTCTCCGCCTTCGAACGCGCCGGTCTGCCGCCCGCCCGGGCCGTGCTCTTCTACCGCACCTTCATCGACACCGTCCTCGGCCTGTGCGCCCACTCCGCCTCGCTCGGCTCGCTCGCCCCCGAGGACCGCGAGAAGGACGACTCGGCCTGGACCCGCGTCTACTCCCGCCTGTCCGAGAGCCGGTACCCGGCGACGGCGAAGCACGCCGGCGAGCTGACCGCCGTGTCCCAGAAGGCGATCTACACGTCCGCCGTCGAGGCGATCCTCTCGGCCGCCGCACAGGCCGCGGCCGAGCACGCGCCGGCTCCCCGCTGACCCTTCGCCGGGGAATCCGCGGGCAGTGGGCACCGCACCCGTTCCGCCCCGGCTTGCCGACGGTGGCGGGCGGTGTCCTGATGGAAGTGGGGGAAGCCGTTGGTGCCGGGCGCTCCGACGGGCGGCTCGCCGTCCCGCCGACCGTACGGCCCCGTACGGAAAGGACTGCGATGACCACACTGCTGACCGGTGCCACCGTGTGGGACGGAGTGAGCGACACGCCCGCCGGGGTCCGCGACGTCCTGGTGGAGAAGGGCCGGATCTCCAGGATCGACGAGAGGATCCCGGACCCCGGCGGCGCCACGGTGATCGACCTGACCGGGCACACGGTGACCCCCGGGTTCATGGACTGCCACACCCATGTCACCGTCGACCCGTCGATCTTCCCGGTCCTGACCCGCTCGGCCACGGCGACCGCGCTGGCGGCGATCCCGGTGCTGAGGACGATGCTGCTCAACGGGTTCACCACGGTCCGGGACCTGATGACCGCCGACACCGGGTACAACACCGTCGATCTGCGCGACGCGATCGCCGCGGGACTGATCGAGGGCCCGCGCATGCTGGTGGCCCCGCACCTGATCTCCGCGCGGGGCGGGCACGGCGACTTCTCCGGTGTGCTGGACGGCCAGTACCAGGGCCGGCACCGGCTGATGGAACTGGCCTCGGCCGACGGCTGCGACGAGATCCGCAGCCGGGTCCGCACCGAGATCCGCGCCGGTGCCGACTGGATCAAGTTCGGTGCCACCGGCGGGTTCTCCAGCCCCTCCGACGATCCGGCGCAGACGACGTACAGCCAGGAGGAGATGGACGCCCTGGTCGCGACCGCCCGCGATCTGGGCCGGCACGCGACCCCGCACTGCTACGGCGACGAAGGCGTGCGCCGGGCGGTGCGCGCCGGGGTGCGCAGCATCGAGCACGGCAATCTCGCCACCGCCGAGACACTGCAGATCATGATCGACAAGGGCGTCTACCTGGTGCCGACCCAGTTCACCACCCTCGACGACGCCCGCCACGTCGACGACGACGCCTTCTGGGCGGACCAGCCCGCCGTGAAGCGCCACAAGTACAGGGTCCATCAAAAGGCCCTGCTGGACGGCGCGGACCATGTCGCGGACTCCGACGTCAAGGTCGCCTTCGGCACCGACGCCGGCATGTTCCCGCACGCGGAGAACTGGAAGGAGTTCCCCACCATGGTCTCCACCGGCATCACCCCGGTCCGCGCCCTGAGGGCCGCGACCAGTGTCGCCGCCGAGCTGCTGGAACTCGACGACCTCGGCGTGCTCGCGCCGGGCCGGAGAGCCGACGTCGTCGCCATGCCCGGCGACCCGTTCAGCGACATCGCGGTCACCGGCAGGGTCGACTTCGTGATGAAGGAGGGCGTCGTCCACAAGCGCCCGTGAGCGGGAGGCTGGCTCGGCGGCCGGTCAGCGCGGTCAGCGGTAGCGGGCGAGGTCGTCGTGGTGCTGCTGGAGGGCCGGGGAGAGGGCGACACGGCCGGGTTCGAGCAGGTTGCGGGCCATCGCCCGGGCGGCGGGCTCGCCCCGGCCGAACGCCTGGGCGATGTGCTGGGCGTGGGTGGGCTGGAGGCTCTCACCGAAGGGGGCCTCGTAGGGGTCGGTGACGCATTCGATCAGGCAGGGACCGTCGGTCGCCATCGCTTCGGCGAACACCCCGGCGGCCTGCGCGGGCTCCTCGATGCGGAAGGCGCGCAGCCCGCACGCCCGGGCGACGGCGGCGAAGTCGACGGGGTGCAGCCCGCACTCCGACTGGGGGTTGCCCAGCAGAGCGGTCTGCTCCCACACCTCCAGCGCCAGGGCGTCGTTGCGCAGGACGACCACCTTGACGGGCAGGTTGTACTGGGCGAGGGTGGCCAGCTCGCCCAGGCCCATGCTCATCGAGCCGTCGCCGGTGAAGGCGACGACCGGCCGGTCCGGGTGGGCGCACTGGGCGCCGATGGCGTAGGGCAGGGCCGAGCCCATGGTGCACAGGGTGCCGGAGAAGGAGTACTGCATTCCCCGGCGCAGCCGCAGCCGGCCGCCCCAGGCGGTGACCGTGCCGGCGTCGCCGGTGACGATCGCCCGGTCGGGGAGCGCCTTCGACAGTTCCCAGGTGACCACCTGCGGCCGCATGGGGGTGCCGGAGCTCGCGGCCTGCTCGCCGATCAGCTCCCACCACCGCCGGTAGGTCTCCTGCGCGGTGTCGAGGAACGAACGGTCGGTCTTGCGTTCCAGCAGCGGCAGCAGGCGCTCCAGCACGCCCCGGGCGTGTCCGACGAGGCCGGCCTCGACGGGGTAGCGCATGCCGATGCGGTCCGCGTTGAGGTCGATCTGCACCCCGCGGGCCTGGCCCGGCTTCGGCCAGAACTCGTAGTAGGGGGTGGAGGAGCCGACGATGAGGAACCCGTCGCAGGTCTCGAACGCCTCGTGGGAGGCGCGGGTGCCGATGAGCCCCATGCCGCCGGTCGTATAGGGGCTGTCGTCCGGTACGCAGTCCTTGCCCAGTCCGGCCTTGACGATCGGCGCCCCGAGCACGTCGGCCACCCGCTCCAGCACCTCGCCGGCCCCGCGGGCGCCCGCCCCCGCGCAGATCGCGACGCGCTCGCAGCCGTTGAGGACCTCCGCGGCGGCACGCAGCTGTTCCTCGTCGGGTACGACCGTGAAGGGCTGCGGGGCGAGCGAGAGGTGGCCGGCCACGTTCTTCGGGGACGCCGTGTCCTGTCCGAGGGTGAAGGACTGGACGTCGATGGGGACGGCCAGGTGCGAGGGCGTGCGGTTCATCATGGCGCTGCGCACGGCCAGGTCGGTGGCGGTCTGCGCGTGGGCGGGGCCCATGACGCGCTCGGAGAACAGGCAGGCGTGCTCGAGCAGCCGGTCGGAGGGGAGGTCCTGCAGGAAGTGGGCGCCGATGGTGTCGTGGTAGGACAGTCCGGTGATCGCGATCACCGGCGCGCCGTCGATCCGGGCGTCGTACAGGCCGTTGAGCAGGTGCACCGCGCCGGGGCCGGCGGTGGCCACGCACACGGCGGGCCTGCCGGTGAACTTGGCGTAGCCGACGCAGGCCAGTGCCGCGTTCTCCTCGTGCCGGACGTGGACGAACCGCATCCGCGGGTGGGTGCGCAGCGCCTCGAAGAAACCGTTGATCTGGTCACCGCAGATGCCGAAGCAGGTGTCGATGCCCCAGTCGAGCAGTCGTTCGACGATCAGGTCGGACGTCGTCCTGGCGGCCGATCCGGTAGTGGGCCTGTCGCCCATGAGGAGCCTCCCGTTCCGTGGCACGTCTCGAGGGTCCGCGCCGGTGCCGACGCGGATCCCGCTACCGGGGCGTACCCCTTCCGTCCCGGGCAGGTCGGCTCCCCCGCCGCCTTTCATCAGGTCGGCCCATCCCCCGCGTCCGCCGCCGCACGCCGTGCGGGCGGGGCCGGGCGTGTCGCCGCGCATGTCCGGCGCGGTGGCGGGTACGCCCCCTGCGGTACGGGGCGTCGCGCGAGCGGCCGAAGAGCGAGAGGTGTCGGAAGTGATCCGAAAACTGCAGGCGGTGGCGCTGGACTGCGCCGACCCGGTCCGGCTCGCCGGGTTCTACGCGGAGCTGCTCGGCGGCCGGGTGGTCCCGGACCCGGACGATCCCGACTGGGTCGAGGTGCACGGTTTTGAGGGGACCCCGCTGGCCTGCCAGCGGGTGGACGGCTACCGGCCGCCCGAATGGCCCGGGCAGGAGCGCCCGCAGCAGCTCCATCTGGATTTCGACGTGGACGACCTCGACGCCGAGGAGAAGCGGGCGCTCGCTCTCGGCGCGAGCGTGCTGGAGCGGACGGACCAGCTCCGCGCGGAGGCCAACTGGCGGGTCTACGCGGACCCGGCCGGTCATCCGTTCTGCCTCTGCCTCCACTGAGTCCGCCGGACCGCCTCCCCTCGCCCGGCTCGGTGAGGGGCGGCGGTCCGGGCGCGGCGAGGGCGTTCAGGTGGCAGGGGGCAGGTGCCGGGGGAAAAGGGTCGGGCCCAGGGGGTGCCAGCCGGAGGGGCCGGGCAGGTGCGCCGCCGGCTCCGGGCCCCATGTGCCCGGGTCGTACGGCAGCGGCGGCTCCTGCGGTGCGAGCAGCGGTTCGACGATGCGCCAGCATTCCATGATCGTCGGGTAGAAGGCGAAGGACTCCGGGTCGCCGTTCACGGCGTTCGCGAGGATCGTCTCGTAGGGCTGCTCCAGCCGGCCGGGGAGCTTTCCGTAGTCCACCCCGACCGGTGCCAGGGACGGGACTCCGTCCGCCTCGGCCTTGCGGACGAGCAGGTCCGTGCGGATGCCCATGTCCCCGTCGATCCGGAAGCGCACCAGATTCGGCGGCACCTGGCCGTGACGGCCCCGGAACAGCTCCAGCGGTGGCTGCTTCAGCTCGACCACCACCTCGGTGGCCGACACCGCCAGCGCCTTCCCGCTGCGCAGGTGGAACGGGACGCCCGCCCAGCGCCAGTTGTCCACGTACAGGGTGGTGGCCAGGTAGGTCTCGGTGCGGGAGTCCGGGGCGACGCCCGGCACGTCGAGGTAGCCGCGGTACTGGCCCCGCACCGTCACCGCCGGGTCCATCGGCCGCACCGCGTGCAGCACCCGCCATTTCTCCAGGCCCTGCGCGGTCGGGGTGGCCGTGCTGGGCGGGTCCATCGCCAGCAGTGCCAGCACCTGGAGCATGTGGTTCTGCACCACGTCCCGCAGGCAGCCGACCGCGTCGTAGAACGAGCCGCGGTCCGCGACGTCGAAGTCCTCCGCGAGACTGATCTGCACGTTGTCGACGTACGAGCGGTGCCAGACCGGTGCGAGCAGCGTGTTCGCGAAGCGCACGACCATCAGCGACTCCACCGCCGCGTTGCCGAGGAAGTGGTCCACCCGCAGCAGGTGGTCGTCGTCGAAGTACTGATGGAGTTCCGCCTGCAGGGCGCGTGCCGACGCCCGGTCGTGTCCGAACGGCTTCTCCACCACCAGCCGGGCGTTCCGGTTCAGGCCGGTGCGGCCCAGTGCCGCGGCGACCGTGGTGAACAGGCCCGGCGGGACGGCCAGGTAGTGGGTGACGAAACCGAGTCCGGTCACCTTGTCGCGCAGTTTCCCGAACGTGGCGTCGTCGGCGAGGTCGCCGGTGACGATCGACAGTCCGGCGGCGAAGCGGGCGAAGGCCTCTTCGTCGACGGCCGTGCCGGTGGCGGTGACCGCCTCACGGGCCCTGGTGCGCAGCGTCTCGTCGTCCCAGTCGACGGCGGCCACCCCGATCACCGGCACGGTCAGCCGGCCGGCGGCGCTGAGCTGGTAGAGCGCGGGCAGCAGCATCTTGCGGGCGAGGTCCCCGGAGATGCCGTACAGCACCAGGGCGTCGGAGGGTTCCAGGTCGGTCGGGGGCAGTGCGGTCTCGGTCATGTCGGTTCGGTGTTCCGTTCCGGGGGTCGGTGCCTGATGAGGGGTCGGGGGACGTCAGGTGGGGTTCGCCGTGACCGGTGGCTTTGGGTCCCGGCCGAAGCGCCGGTCCAGGTCCCGCTCGATCTCCTCCGGTCCGCGGCCCCGCGTCTCCGGCACGAAACGCGCCACGAACACGCAGGCCAGCGTGCAGATCCCGGCGAAGATCCAGAACGTCTCGCCCTGTCCCAGCACGTTCGCCAGCGGCAGGAACATGAGGCTGACGACGAAGTTGGAGATCCAGTTCACGGCGGTGGAGGCGCTGGAGCCCTCCGCGCGGACCGACGGCGGGAAGATCTCACCGATCAGCGTCCAGAACACCGGTCCCAGCCCGCCGGCGAACGCCGCGATGTAGACGACCATGAACAGCAGGGTGAGCCCCGAGGACAGCTCCGCCACGAAGGCCAGGCCCAGGAGGAACACCGACACCGCCATGACGGCCAGCGAGACCAGCACCATCGGCCGGCGTCCGGCACGGTCGACCAGTCTGAGGGCCACCAGGGTCATCACCAGGTTGATGACTCCGATCGCGACCGAGTAGAAGATCGAGTTCGAGGCGGTCAGTCCCGTCTGTTCGATGATCGTCGGCGCGTAGTAGATGATCGTGTTGATGCCGCCGAACTGCTGCACCGCCGCCAGCGTGAGTCCCACCACCAGCGCCGGGCGGACGTCCGGCGCCCACAGCCGCCGCCCCCGGTGCGACGAGGACCGCTTCGACTGCTTCGCGCGTTCGTCCGCGATACGCCGCCGGGCCTCCTCCACGACCCGGTCCGCCGTCGCGGCGTCGGTCACCGACGCGATCGCGGTCCGTGCCCGGCCGGCCTGTCCGTGCGTGATCAGCCACTGCGGCGACTCCGGCAGGAACCACAGGGCGGCGGCCAGCAGGACGACCGCGGGCACGGCGCCGCAGGCGAACATCTGCCGCCATCCGCCGCTGCCGGCGAACAGCAGGTTCACCAGGTAGGCGACCAGGATGCCCACCGTGATCATGAGCTGGTTCAGCGTCAGCAGCTGACCGCGGACCTGCTTCGGCGAGATCTCCGACAGATACACCGGCACCAGCGCGGAGGCGACGCCCACCGCGAGGCCCAGCACGACCCGCCCGGCGAGCAGCATCGCGTAGCCGGTCGCGAAGACGGCCAGTGCCGTTCCGGCCAGGAACACCGCGCCGGCCACGCCCAGCAGCCGGCGGCGGCCCCAGCGGTCCGCGAGTCTCCCCTCCGCCATCGCCCCGATCACGGAGCCGATGAGCAGCACGCTGACGACGCTGCCCTGCTCGAAGGAGTTCAGGCCGAGGTCGTCGCGGATGTACAGCAGCGCCCCCGAGACCACACCCGTATCGAAACCGAACAGGAATCCGCCCACGGCGATCGTGATCGCCCATCGTCTGATCTTCCGGAGGCCGGCCGCGGGCACTGCTGTCAACGGCCCCTGCGTCCCCGGCTCGCGGGAGTACCCCTGCACCATGTCGTGTCCTCGCGCTTCGTGTGGACATCCGGCCCGGCCGGGCCGGGTCCGCGTCAGCCGCCGCCGTCACCCCCGGCTGCCCGTGCACGGCCTCTGCGGTGCCGGCAGCCTCGCGTCGGTGCCGCATGGCCGTGCGGTGATGCATAGCCCTGCGCGCACCGCTCCTCACCGGCTCGCACGAGCCGTCGGCGGGTCGGGTGAACGGCTTGGCCCGTCCGGTCCCCGGCCCGCACGTCCGGGGATGCGGATGCGGCAGGCTTCGGGGCGGGAGATCCGTCCCCTGTCCGCGGAGGCCGGAAGGTCCCCGCGGGAGCCGGGAGCCGGAAGCCGGGAGCCGGATGCCGGGAGCCGGAGGGCCGCCGCGGAGGCCGGGACAGAAGTGCGGACGGGCACAGGACCGGAGGGCGCGATGGTCGCCGGGGCATGGCAGCGGGCGCGCGGGCAGATGTGGCCCCTCGTGCAGCAGGCGGTGGCCTGCGGTCTGTCGTGGTGGGTGGCCCGGATCCTGTTCGACCACCACGTGCCCCTGTTCGCACCGGTCTCCACGCTGGTGGCGCTCAACTCCCCCCTCGGCGGCCGGGGCAGCAACGCGGTCCGGGTGGTCATCGGCGTGGTGTGCGGTGTGCTGATCGGCCAGGCCGCCTACGAGGTGCTCGGTCACACGGCGGGATCCCTGGCAGTGGGCTGCGCCGTGTGGGCCGCCCTGCTGGTCGCCCTGGTCCTCGACGGCGAACGGGTGACCATGGCGCAGGCCGGCGTGAGCGCGGTGATCGCGGTCGCGTCCGGGAGGCTCGCCGGGATCGACCGGATCCTGGACGTGCTGGTCGGCGTCGCGGTCGCGCTGGTCTTCAGCCAGCTGTTCTTCCCCGTCCATCCGCTGAAGCTGCTGCGGCGCGCCGAGGCCGCCGCGCTGGAGGGGGTCGCCAGGATCCTGCTGCTGGCGACCCGGACGCACGGGAGCGACCCCGGGCAGCTCCTGCCGCTGGAGACCCGCTCGCTGTACCAGCTGCTGCACGATGTGGACCAGGCCCGTACCGACATGGTGAGCGTGGCCCGGCGCACGCCCCGCTGGCGTCTGCGCCGGGGCGTGGTCCAGGAGATGAGCGATGCCGCGCTGCGGCTCGGGATGCTCGGCAACAGCTGCCTCACCCTGGCCCGGCTGACCGCCGACGCCTCTGCGGACACCGTGCGGCCGTCCGGCGCCGGGCCGCGGCCGGACGCGAGCGCCAAGGCGCTCGCCGACGCGCTGGAGACGTACGCGGCGTCCCCGCCCGACGTCGCCGCGCGCCGCCGGTGCGTGCGCACCGCGCTCGCCGTCGCGGCGCGCGTCCCGCCGGCGGAGGAGACGGGGCCCGAGGCGGAGGCGGTACGGCTCGCCGTGGAGCTGACGGTGCGGGACCTGCTCGTCGTCGTCGGCGTCGCGGCCGCCGACGCGGACCGGGCCGTGCGCGAACGCGCCCCGGACGCACCCCTGACAACCGCTCACGTGTGAAGGCCGGCCGCCGTGGACCATGGCCGTGGCACCGGACGCCGCCTACGCTGTCACCCCGGCGGCGGACGGCGCCGGCCCGGCCGGGGGCTACGGGACCACCGCGGAGGATCACGACGACAACCGCACGTCGACGACCGGCGCCGGGTTCCCGGACGACGGTTCCGCCTGGCGGCCCGGGCCGGCCGGTCCGCCGCAGCGCGTACGGGCCGGATGCGGGGAGGGCGGCCGGGCCCGCACGTTCATGTCCGGTACACGGACGTGTCCTTCGCAGATGGGACGGAGTGCACCCGACGGCGTGATCTTGATCGTTCGCACACCCGCACGCTTCACGGACACGGAGTCGCAGATGGACCGCAGATCTCTCCTCGCCGCCGCGGCCGGCGGCACCCTGGTGACCGCCGCCGGCACCGCACAGGCGCACGCCGCTCCGGCCGCCGCGCCCGAGGCCCTCGCACAGCGGCCGCACGGGCGGGACGTCGTACGGTTCAACGTCATCAGCGACATCCAGGGAGACCTGCGCGACTTCGGCCGGGCCCTGGACGACATGGCGGCCGTCAACCCGCGCAGCGCGGGGCTCGCCGTCGCCGGTGACATCACACCGCGCGGCTACGACTTCGAGTACGCCGAGGTCACCGCCGAACTGCGGCGCCACTCCCACCCCTCGCAGGTGGCCTGGGCGATCGGCAACCACGAGTTCTACGTGCCGAAGTGGCGCGACCCGGACACCCTGTCCCAGGAGACCTGGCCCAACGGCACCACCGAGGAATCCCTCTTCCGCAGCTTCTACCGCTTCGCCCGGCGCGGCCGTGTGTACGAGGAGAGGTCCTTCGGCGGCGTCCCCGTCCTCACCCTCGGCACCGAGCGCTACTCGCACTACCACGACGCGAAGCTCTGGGACGAGGTGTGGATCAGCGACGAGCAGTTCGCGTGGCTGGAGGACCGTCTGTGGTACTGGTCGCGCCGCCGCAGGCCGGTCATGGTGATCACCCACCACCCGCTGCCCAACACGGTCTCCGGCACCCGCAACAAGCTCTACACGGGCGACTACCTGCAGGCCGACCGTCTCCTGGGCCTGCTCGGCCGCCACCCCGACGTCTTCCTCTTCTCCGGCCACACCCACTGGGACCTGGACCTCTCCGACTGGGTGGTGCGCCGTGTCGTGCCCGGCACGGCGAACCTCAGCGGGTTCACCGTCGTCAACACCGGGGCCATCCAGACCGGTTACCGGGACGACGGCAAGGGCGGCGAGGTCGCCGTCGGCGGTGCCTTCAACCAGGGCCTCCAGGTCGAGGTGGACCGCGACAGCGTCGTGATCAAGGCCCGCGACTTCGCGCGCGGCGCCTGGCTGAAGGAGATCACCGTGCCGCTGGCACGCTGAGGCCCCGACGCGCCGGGCGGTCCTCGGCGGTACGGCCCCACCGGGCCCCCGGGCGGCGGCTCCGCCGTCAGCCCAGGGTGAGCGTCGCCCTGTGCGTGGCGCCCAGGGTGCCGGGGGTGATGCGCAGTTTCACCGCCGCGCCGGTGGACAGCACCTGGACGGTGGGGTCCTTCGAGGTGACCGCCGAGACCGCCCGGTTCCAGGTGAGGTCGATGGCCGCCCCGTCCCGCAGCGGCCCGGAGACGCACACCGTGGCCGTGGCCCCCGAGACCCGGATCATCACGGCGGCGGGGGCGCCGGCCGTCACGTCGCCCACCGTGCCCGCGAACCAGAAGTTGACGCCGGTGAAGCCCAGCGACGGTACGAAGACCCCTTGCTGGTTGTCGGTGTTGGCGAGGACGCACAGCCAGCCGGGGTCGGCGGCGCGGGCCGCGGTCCGCGCGGCGGAGGCGCCGGGCATCAGGACGTACGCGTAGCCGGCGGCGGTCGGGTCGGTGCCGTGGGCGAACCACAGGGTCAGGTAACGGCGGGTGATCGCGTCGGTGGTGCCGCCGGTGTTGATGCGGGACCAGGAGCCGGTGCGCGCCTCGCGCAGCGCCCTGAGCGGGGCGCCGCCCGGGAAGACGTAGCCGCCGTGGCCGTCGATGTGCGCCCACCCGGCCGCGCCGAAGGCGGCGGTCCAGCCGAGGGTGCCGGGCTGCGCGGTGCCGTCGACGGTGAGCGTGTGCGTACCGCTGTCGCCGAGGTTGCGGTTGTCGACGACCGACTCGACGCCGGCGCCGTCGCGGCAGTGGATGCCGGCGCCGAGGCAGACGATCGCGTCGTCGAGGAAGAACCAGGACTTCTTCGCCCGCAGCGTGGAGGACAGTCCCTTGAGGTACTGGCCGACCGCGGCGAAGGTGCCGTCGGTGGTGCCGCCGACCCAGCGCACGTCGGGCCGGGGTGCGCCCCAGGCGCCGCCCTCGCCGTCGGCGAGGGGCTTCCTCGAGGCGGTGGTGCCGGGCAGCCGGTAGGGGTCGACGGTGGGCCAGAAGCTGTCGCTGTACTGGTCGTTCGCGAAGTCCCCGCCCCACCAGTAGAGCATTCCGGAGCCGCTGTGCCAGGCGCGCAGGTTCTCGCCGTTGCCGTTCTCGTAGAAGGTGATGCGGTTCGAGGCCATGGAGACGTTCGCGGCCCAGCCGGGGCGGCGGTGGACCGCCCTGTCCATGCCGGGGAAGAGCCTGTGTCCGGTGGGCTCCGGCACGGCCGCCGCGCCGCCGTCGGCCACCGCCTTGAGGCGGGCGAGCTGGGCCACGCTCAGCAGCGGGTCGCCGAGGACCGGGCTGACCGAGTCGCGGGCGATCCAGCCCTTGACCATGCCCTCCCAGCGGGTTCTCTCCGTGTCCGAGGCGCTCCGGGCCAGCAGCGCGACGGCCGCGATGATGCCGTGACCGCGCAGGTGGTCGTCCTGGCGGATCCTGCGGGTGTCGCCCTTCTGCACGCCTCGGCTGGGGGCGCGGCCGGAGACGCTGTCCATGGCCAGGCCGTTGAAGAGGAAGGGCGCGTACGCCTTCTCGACCGAGTCGAGGACGATCTGGCGGTTCGGGTCGGTGATCTCCCAGTCGGATCCCCTCAGCAGGGCGAGGAGGAGGGAGAGCCCGCCGAGCATGACCGCGCCGTAGGAGCCCGCGTACGGCACGTGGGTGTGCTGGATGAACGAGCCGTCCGCGTACAGTCCGTCGCCCGAGGTGACGTACGGGAAGACCGGCGAGAGCGCGTCGCGGGCGAGGGCGAGCTTGGCGGGGTTCTTCCCGACGACGCCGCGCAGGGCGAGGACACGGCACAGGTCGACGCGGTTGGCGCCGGTGGAGGTGCCCGTGTAGGAGGCGACGGCGCTGTCGGGCACGAAGTGGTCGATAGCGGCGACGTGGTCCGCGATCCGCGTGGCGCCGAGGTCGTCGTAAAGGTGCGCGCAGATGTCGAGGAGGGCCTGCGGGATGCCGATCTGCCAGTCGTACCAGTTGCCGTACCGGGTCCGGCCCGCGTGGTACGCCTCGTCGTGGAGCCGGTCGAGGCCGGCCAGGATCTCGGTCAGCAGGGTGCGGTTCCCGGTGAGTCCGGTGCCGGGCTGGACGTACGCCTCGGTGAGGGTGCGCAGCCGCTGGTGGCTCACGGCCAGGTGGCCCGAGTACGCGTAGGACTCGGGGTCGGTGTCCGGGTCGGGGTCGGTGTAGGGCAGGTCGGGCCACAGCGATCCGGTGGTGGGGGCCATGGCCGAGCGCAGGGCGGTCGCGGTGGTGCCGAGGGCGGCGAGCTTGCCCCGGTACGGTTCGGCGGCGGCGTCGAAGCCCGAGCCGAGGGTCAGGTCGCGCCACCGGGAGCGGAGGGTGTCGTACGCGTCGGCCGCGACGGCGTCCGGGGCGGCGAGCGCGGTCAGGGAGGCGGCGGTCGTGGCGGCCGCGAGTGCGCGCAGCAGGGCGCGGCGGGACGGGAAGGCGGGGCCGGCGGCAGGTGTGGGGGGCACGGGGGAGGTACCTCCGGGGGAAGAGGGGACGCGTCGTCGCATCCGGTCCGGGCGGGGCGTCGGGGGGACGCCGGTCACGGGAATCGCGCTCGGTGGTGGGTTTTTCGCACAAACGAAAGACAACGTCAACACTTCGCTCATTAACACAGAAAATTGATCGTACGTTCAGAACCGTTCACGAACGATCCGTCGGTCACTACACTCCGGCTCAGGCCGGAACCGGGAGAGGGGACACTCCGCATGCACGCCGGGGAAAGGCACCGGGCGATACTGCGCCGGCTGCGTGAGCACGGCTCGCTGCGGGTCGCGGACCTCGCCGATGAGCTGAGCGTGTCGGCCGTCGCCGTCCGCCGCGACGTGGCGGCGCCGGCCGGTCCGCCGGGGCCCGGCCACCGGCTGTCCGTCCTGTCCGAACCGCGCGTCAGGGACTCCACCGCCTGACGCCGGGCCACCACCGGGAGAAGCCCGTGTTCCAGATATCGCCCGAGGGTTTCGTGCTCGACGGCCGTCCGCTGCGGATCCTGTCCGGGGCCATGCACTACTTCCGGACGCTGCCCGCCCAATGGCCGCACCGGCTGCGCCAGTTGCGCGCCATGGGGCTCAACACCGTGGAGACCTACGTCCCGTGGAACCTGCACGAGCCGAGGCCCGGGACGTACGACTTCACGGGCCCGGCCGATCTCGACGGGTTCCTGCGCGCCGCGCGCGAGGCCGGCCTGTACGCGATCGTGCGCCCCTCCCCCTACATCTGCGCCGAGTGGGAGAACGGCGGTCTCCCCTGGTGGCTGCTGTCCGACCGGGGAGCGCGGCTGCGCTGTTCGGACCCGGGGTTCCTGGACCGTGTCGACCGCTGGTACGACCGGCTGGTCCCGCTGATCGCCGGGCACCAGGTCACCCGGGGCGGCCATGTGCTGATGGTGCAGATCGAGAACGAGTACGGCTCGTACGGCACCGACACCGCCTACCTGGAGCACCTCGCCGGCGCCCTGCGCGCCCGGGGCGTCGACGTACCGCTGTTCACCTCCGACGGCCCGGAGGACCACTTCCTCACCGGCGGCACCGTCCCCGGCCATCCGGCCACCGTCAACTTCGGCAGCCGCGCCACGGAGGCGTTCGCCGAACTTGCCCGGATCCGTCCGGACGACCCGCCGATGTGCATGGAGTTCTGGTGCGGCTGGTTCGACCACTGGGGCGAGAAGCACACCACGCGCGAGCCCGCCGACGCCGCCGCCACCCTGCGCGAACTGCTCGGCACGGGCGCCTCGGTCAACCTCTACATGGCGCACGGCGGCACCAACTTCGCCACCTGGGCCGGGGCCAACACCGGGAACCCGGTCACCGGTGAGCCCTACCAGCCGACCGTGACCTCCTACGACTACGACGCGCCCCTCGACGAACGCGGCGCGCCCACGGCCAAGTTCTGGGCCTTCCGCGAGGTCCTCGAGCAGTACGCCGAAGGGCCGCTGCCCGACCCCGAGCCGCTGCCGCCGCTGCTGCCGCCGGGCCGGGTCCGCCTCACGGAGTCCGTCCGGCTCCTCGACGCGCTGGACCGGCTGTCGCCGGGCGGGGCCGTCCGCTCCCCCGAGCCGCCCTCCTTCGAGGAACTCGGCCTGGAGCACGGGCTCGTGCTGTACGAGACGCGCGTCCCGGGCCCGCGCCGGTCCCGCCCCCTGACCGTGCCGCGCCTGGCCGACCGGGCCCATGTGTTCGTGGACGGCACACTCCTCGGCGTACTCGAACGCGACGGGGGGACGGACGCCGTGGACATGGCGGTCGAGGGCGCCGGGGCGCACCTGGCGCTGCTCGTGGAGTCGATGGGCCGGGTCAACTACGGGGCGGCGATCGGCGACCGCAAGGGCGCCGGGCCCGTCCTGCACGCCCAGCAGACGCTGCACGGCTGGTCGGCGCGGACCGTGCCGCTCACCCACGGCACGCCGGACGGACTGCCGTGGACGACGGGCGCGGAGGGGCCCGGGCCGGTGTTCCACCGCGGTTTCCTGGACGTGGCGGAGCCCGCCGACGGCCATCTGGCGCTGCCCGGTTTCACCAAGGGCTATGTGTGGGTCAACGGCTTCTGCCTGGGTCGCCACTGGGAGGCGCGCGGCCCGCAGCGCACGCTGTACCTGCCGTGGCCGCTGCTGCGTGCGGGCCGCAACGAGATCGTGGTCCTGGAGCTGGACGGCTGCCTCACGCCGGTCGTGGAGGTGCGCGAGGAGCCCGACCTGGGCTGAGTCGCGCCCGTCCGCGGTGACGAGAACGTGCCGGGCGCGGTGCCCGGCACGGTGGAGGTCACGTGGCTTCTCGTCCGTCCGTCTTTTCGGTCATGAAGGCGGGCTGGTCCTCCAGTGCGGGCGGCGAGGTGTGTCCGGTGCGGAAGGCGCGCACGGACCGGATCGTTCCGCCGCCGGTGAGGCGGATACGGAGTTCGCGTGCCTCCGTGGCGGCGACGGCGTGGACGCGTCGTGCTCCGACCGTGCCCCCGGTGGCCACGGGCAGGCCGTCGACGAGCACTTCGTGGCCGGTGATGTGCTGGCCCCCGGACAGCTCCTCGCGCAGCTCCAGGTGATCGAACTCGACGGGCGCGGGGAAGCGGGCCAGCAGCTCGCCGTCGCCGCCCGGACGGAGCGTGGCCCGGTGCGGCTCGGCGAAGCGGCGCCGGAGCTCGGTGGTGAACTCGAGCAGCCGGGCACGGTCGGCGTCGTCGAGGAGTCCGCGCCGGTCTGGCGGTACGTTCAGGAGCAGCCCCGCGCCGAGGCCCACCGACCGGTACCAGACGGCGAGCAGGTGGTCCCGGCTCTTGAGGGTGTGCAGATCGTCGGGCTGCCAGAACCAGTGGCGCCGGATGGGCACGTCGCATTCCGGCGGCAGGTAGTGCAGGGCGCCCAGGCCGCGGGGGCCGGCGTCGTAGATGCTCAGGCCCGTCGCGTCGGTGACGTACCAGCAGGGGTCGTCGGCGAGCCCGTCCTCGTTGCCGGCCCAGCGGAGCGTGGGCCGGCCCATGTTGAAGACCATCGCGTCCGGCTGGTGCGTGTCGATCACCGCCATGACCGCGTCCCAGTCGTAGCGGCGGTTCTCCGATCCGGCGCCGTCGAACCAGAGCTCGGTCAGCGGTCCGTACCGGGTGCACAGCTCGGTCAGCTGGCGGACGTAGAAGGCGTCGTACGCCTCGAGGTCGTCGTAGCAGGCCGCGTTGCGGTCCCACGGGGACAGGTAGAGACCGAGGCCGATGCCTGTGTCGCGGCAGGCCTGCGCGAGGTCCGCCACGACGTCGCCGCGGCCGCCGCGCCACGGGGAGGACGCCACGGAGTAGCCGGTGGTGCCGGTCGGCCACAGGCAGAAGCCGTCGTGGTGCTTGGCGGTGAGGATCACGTGACCGGCGCCGGCCTCGACGGCGGTGGCCGCCCATTGGCGGGCGTCCAACTCGGTCGGGTGGAAGGTGGCCGGGTCGAGCGTGCCGTCGCTCCATTCCTTCCCGTGGAAGGTGTTGATGCCGAAGTGCAGGAACAGCGCGAAGCCGGTCTCCTGCCAGGCGAGCTGGGCTGCCGTGGGTACGACGGACATGGGCGGCCGGTCCTTTCGGGGCGGGCGTGGCAAAGGGGCGGTGGTCAGGCGGAGTCCCGGAAGACGTCGGTCATGATGTCGTCCCGTTCGCGTGGCCAGCCCTTGACGTCGGGGCGTTGCTGCCACGGGTGCGGTCCGTCCGCGGGCCGGTACTCGACGCCGAGCGCGTCGAGCCGTTCGAGGTGCCCGCGGAGCCGTGCGCCGAAGTCCTCGAAGTCCCGCTCCGGGCTTGCCCACACGGTCTCGGCGAAGGCCACGAGCCGCGGGAAGACGAGGTAGTCCCTGACCCGGGACGAATCCATGTGTTCGGTCCAGACGGCGGCCTGGGCGCCGATGACGAGCCGGGCCCGGTCGTCGGTGAGCCCTTCGGGGACCGGGTCAAATCCGTAGACGTCCTCCAGGGTGACGACGCAGCCGACCGGCACGGGTTCGTCCGGGCGGGACGACTGCCGGTAGTCGAGGTACACGCGGTCGAGGGGGCAGGTCACCACCTCGTGCCCGAGCGCGGTCGCCCGGTGCGCGGCAGAGCTGCCGCGCCAGGCGGCGACGGTGGCGCCTTCGGCCAGTCCGCCCTGCAGGATCTCGTCCCAGCCGAACAGCTTGCGGCCCCGCTCGCCGAGGTAGCGGTCGAAGCGGTTGATGAACCAGGCCTGCAGCTCGTGCTCGTCCGCCAGGCCGAGTTCGCGGATCCTCTCCTGGGTGCGGGGGTCGGCGCGCCATTGCGTCTTGACGCACTCGTCGCCTCCGACGCACACGTACCGGGACGGGAAGAGGCCGAGGACCTCGTCGAAGACCTCCTCGAAGAACCGGAGCGTGGACTCCTCGGCGTTGAGCACGTGCGGGGACGGACCCCAGTCGGTGGCGACCTCCACCGGTGTGCCGGTGACGCCGAGCGAGGGGTAGGCGGCGATGGCGGCCTGGGTGTGGCCCGGGATGTCGATCTCGGGGACGACGGTGATGTGCCGGTCGGCGGCGTAGGCGACGATCTCGCGGATGTCGTCCTGGGTGTAGTAGCCGCCGTGGGGCCGGTCGTCGTAGGTGTGGTGCGGGCCGCGGCCGATCATGGTCCGGCTGCGCCAGGCGCCTCTCTCGGTGAGCCGTGGGTGGCGCTTGATCTCCAGCCGCCAGCCGTGGTCGTCGGTGAGGTGGAGGTGCAGCACGTTCAGCTTGTGCAGTGCCAGCAGGTCGACGAAGCGCAGCAGTTCGGCCTTGGGGACGAAGTGCCGGGCGACGTCGAGCATCGTGCCCCGCCAGCGGAAGCGGGGGCCGTCCTCGACAGTCACGGCGGGGATCCGCCACGGGCCGCGGGTCACGCCGCCCGCCCGGAACGCCGGCGCGGGGAGCAGCTGGCGCAGCGTCTGGGCACCGTAGAAGGCACCCGCCGGGCCACCCGCCTCGACCGTCACCGTCGTGGGGGTGACGGTCAGCCGGTAGTCCTCGGCGCCCAGTCCGCCGTCGAGGACCAGGGCGATGCCCGCCTCGCCCGTGCGCGCTGTCGGCAGGTGGCATCCGGTGGCCGGGCCGAGGGCGCCGCGCAGCCAGCGGGCGGCGCCGTCCAGCTGCGGGTCGGACGCCAGCGTGGTGGACGCGTCCAGGACGAAGGTGCCTTCCGCGGTCCGGATCAGCCTCGGTCTGGGCACGATCATGAAGCGGTTCTCCTTGCCTTCGGTGCGGCGAACGGCTGGTGCGGCCCGGTGGTCACAACTTGACCGCTCCGGCTTCGATGCCCTTGTAGAAGTAGCGCTGGGTGAGGAAGAAGAGAATCAGGACCGGGATGACGGAGATCATCGATCCGGCCATGACCACGCGCTCGTCGATCCCGAAGGCCGAGGTCTTCAGCTGGGCCAGGCCGAGGGTGAGCGGGAAGTTCTCCTCGCTCTGGAGGACGATCAGCGGCCACAGGAAGTCGTCCCAGGCTCCGATGACGGTGTTGATGCCGACCACCATCAGGCCGCCGACGCCCGCGGGCAGAAAGATGCGGAAGAACCGCTGCCACTCGTTCGCGCCGTCGAGCAGAGCGGCTTCCTCGATCTCCCGGGGTACCGCCAGGAACGCGGCGCGCATCACGAGGACGTTGATGGAGCCGACGATGCCGGGCAGCCAGACCCCGGCGAGCGAGTCGACGAGTCCGAGATCCCTGACCTGGAGGAACAGCGACACCATGATCGACTCGAAGGGGAACATCATGGCGATGACGAGCAGCAGGAAGACGGCCTTGCGGCCACGCCAGCCGGGTCGCGACAGCATGTATCCGCCGGCAGTGGCGAAGATGAGATGGCTGACGAGAGACAGCACCACCAGGATCAGGCTGTTGCGTACGTAGGTGGGGATCGGGATCGACGTGACGACCTCCGAGTAGGCGTGCAGCGACCAGTCCTGCGGCAGCAGGGAGGCGCTGCTGCCGAACAGGTCCTCGCCCCGGCTCTTGAGCGAGGTGAGCAGCTGCCAGGCCAGGGGGCCGACCATGAGGATCAGGACGGCCAGCAGGAGGAGATAGCGGCCGGCCAGTCCGATGTGACGGAAGACCGGGTACTTGGTACGCAGTTCCGGCGATATCGGTGTCATCGGTCTTCGTCCCCCTTCGAGAGCCGGCGCCCGAGCAGGGTGAAGCCGACGGTCATCAGGAACAGGGCGATGCTCACGGCCGCCCCGTAGCCGGCGTTGCCGTCGAGCGGATCGAGGCCGGTGTCCCGGATGTAGAACGGAATGGTGCGGGCCTCCCCGCCCGGACCGCCGGAGGCGCCGCCCAGCATGTAGATCTCGGTGAACACCCGCAGGGAGCCGATGGCGGACAGGGTGCCGACGAGCAGCATGGTGGGACGCACGCCGGGCACGGTGATGTGCCAGAAGCGCCTCAGCCAGCCTGCCCCGTCGACCTCGGCGGCCTCGTGCAGCTCTTCGGGGACGTTCCCGAGAGCCGCGAGGTAGAACACCATGTACCAGCCGAGCCCCTTCCACACGGTCATGGCCATGCTGGACATCAGCAGCAGGGTCGTGTCGGTGAGGAACGGCAGCGGTTCCTGCAGCACCTTGAGCTCGACGAGCAGGGTGTTGACCATGCCGTCGTCCCGCAGCAGGTACTGCCAGGAGAAGCCGACGACGACGGCCGAGGCGACCACCGGTGTGTAGAAGGCCGAGCGGAAGAACCCGATGAACGGGATCTTCTTCTCCACCAGGGTCGCCAGGAGCAGCGGGAGGAGCATCATCGCGGGGACGACGCAGACCAGGTACAGCACGCTGTTCCTGGTGGCCAGCCAGAAGGCCTCGTCCGCGAGCAGCCGTTCGTAGTTGGCGGCTCCCACGAATCCGGCGGCTCCTCCCAGAGGCTTGGCGTCGGTGAAGGAGAGGGCGACGGTGTTGAGGAAGGGCACGACGCCGAACGTCACGGCGGCCGCGACCGCGGGGGCGACCCACAGCCATGGCACCCACCAGGGGCGGTGCAGCGCGGCGCCGCTCGCGTCGGCGGCGTGCCCCCGCCGTGGCCGGGATGCGCGGGAGGGGCCGGTGCCGGCGGTGGCCGCCGGCACCGGTTCCACGGTGTGCGTCGCGGTCACTTCGACTGCTCCAGTACCGTGTTGGCCGCCTCCTGGGCGTCCTTCAGTGCCTGGTCGACGCTCTTGTCGCCCTTCATGGCGAGCTGGAACTCGGCGCTCACCCGCTGCCCGATGACCGGGGTCCACTTCAGCTTCACCGAGGCGAGCTCGGCCCCGACGGCTTCCTCGGCGGCGACTTTCCGCGCCTTCCCGAAGGCGCCGGGTGCGTCGGACGGAGCGGTGAAGAAGGGGTCCTTCAGGGACTCGGTGGTGGTGGGGAACACGACGACCTTGGGGTCCTTGCTCCAGTTCGTCTGGTTCTGCGGGTTGAGCAGGAAGCGGGCGAAGGCGACCGCGGTGGCCGGGTTCCCGGACGTCTTGGGCACGGTGATGTACTGACCGTCGTAGGACGCCCCCTGGGCGAAGGGGTACGGGGCCACGTCGGTCTTGGGGTAGAGCTTCGGGCTGTTCTGCTGGACGTTGCGCAGGAAGCTCGGGTTGGGGGATCCCCAGACGAGCTTGCCCTCACTGAACCGGATGCTCGGGTCCTCGTCCGACGCCAGGGTGTCCTTGGGCATCGCGCCGCTCCGGTAGAGCTCCTTCAGCTTGGTCAGCCACTGCTTGACCCTGGGGTCGTCGGCGAAGACGAACGACTTGCCGTCGTCGGCGACCGCCTCGACGCCCATCGCGTTCCAGTGCGGAATGGTCAGTGCGCGCGGATTGGCCAGCATGGCGTGGTACTTGCCGCCGGACCTCTTCCCCACCTGCGCCGCCTGGTCGAGCCATTCGAGGACCGTGGCCGGCGGGTCGTCCGGGTCGAGTCCGGCCTTCTCGGCCAGTTCCGTGTTGTACGTCAGCACGTCGGGAGCCCAGTACCAGGGCAGGACGGTGTGGCCTCCCGCTCCGGGTATCTCGACCGACTCCCAGATACTGGGGACGAAGGAAGCGCCGATGCCGGGGACCTTCCTGTCGAAGTCGAGCAGGAACCGGGCCCTGGTCAGGGCCATCGCCGTCTCGATGTTGACGTTGACCACGTCGGGGAGTCCGCAGGCGTTCGCCTTGGCCACCAGCTTCTGGGTGAAGTCCTCGGCGCCCGGGTCGTCGAGCCACTCGATCTCGGTGCCCGGGTGCTGCTTCTCGAACGCGTCGATGACCGGTTCGAAGTAGCCGGCGAAGTCCTTCTTGAGGTTGGTCGTCTGGAAGGTGATCTTGCCTTTGACCTGGCCCTTCAGCGGGGCGTCGCCGACGGTTCTCTCGTCGACCGCGCAGTTCCCGACCTTCTCGGACCCGGACGCGGAGTCGTCCGACGAGCCGGACAGTCCGCAAGCGGCTGTCGTGGCCAGCAGGGCGGCGACGGCGATCCCTGTCCGGGTGATGCGCTGGAGCATGGGGTTAACCTTTCTCCTGATGTGGACGGTCGTCCGAGGAGCCGCGGTCGTCGGGAGTCTGGGGAGACGACACGACCGCGGCACGCCGGGGAACCGCTCATGTCCTTCCGGCCGGCGCGAAGGCGCCGGCCGGGCCGAAGACCTCGGCACGGGCGCTGTCCAGTGCGGTCAGCAGGGCGCCGGCGAGCACGGCGTCGCCCTCGACGGCGGTGGTCCTGAGCTGTACGGGGATCGGTGAGGTCTCCACCGCGGCGGCGGAGATCTCCTCGGTCAGCCGGGCGCCGACCGCCCGGCCGACCGGGCCCGCCAGGACGACGACCCCGGGGTCGAGGACCGCGCAGACCGAGGTGATGCCCATCGTGATCCGGTCGACGAGTTCGGCCAGGAACGCGCTGCCCTCGGGGGCCGCGGCGACGGCTTCGGCCGCCGAGGACCGCGGCATGCCGTGCCGCCTCGCCAGTTCGACGATCGCGGCCTCGCCGGCCAGTCCCTGGAAGCCTCCCGTGTAGGGGGTCCCCGGCTCGGGCAGCCGGCCGAGGCCGGCCCCGGGCAGCGCCAGGTAGCCGATCTCCCCTGCGGCACCGGCGTCCCCCCGGTGCAGCCGGCCGCCGAGGACCACGGCCATACCGATGCCGTGTCCCATCGCGAGCAGCGCGAAGTTCTCCCGGTCCGCGGCGGCTCCCACGCGGTGCTCTGCGACCGCGCTCAGATTGACCTCGTTCTCCAGGGTCACCGGACATCCCAGGTCCGACGCCAGAACCTCGCGCAGTCCCCCGTACCAGCCCGGCAGGTCCCAGGCGAGACCGATGTCGCCGGTCTGCGGGTCGACGGTGCCGGGGGTGCCGACCACGGTGGCGCGCAGCCGCCCGGGGGCGATGCCGGCGCCGGCCACCGCGCGGGCGAGCGTCTCGCGCACCAGCTCGACGGAGTTGCCGCCCGCGTCCGCCGTGGCGGCGGCCTCGCCCACGACGCGCCCGGTGATGTCGGCGACGGACGCGTTGACCTCCGTGCCGGTGATCTCCGCCCCCAGCACGTACGCCCGCG
Organism: Streptomyces sp. NPDC006384; assembly: GCF_042870695.1. Classification (NCBI taxonomy): domain Bacteria; kingdom Bacillati; phylum Actinomycetota; class Actinomycetes; order Kitasatosporales; family Streptomycetaceae; genus Streptomyces; species Streptomyces sp. NPDC006384. Next base: position 83,491 of record NZ_JBIAHR010000010.1, on the reverse strand, counting down.
AGGCGACCACCGCGTACACCCGGGCGCTGGGGCCGCGCGTGCCGTGTCCGCCCTCGCCGGCCTCCTGTACGAGTCCCGCCGCGACGAGGCGGTCGATCAGCTCGGCGACCGTCTGCTTGGAAAGGCCCGTCGCCGTGACGAGCTGGGCCCGGCTCAGCGGCCCGCGCTCCACCAGAAGGTCCAGCGCCAGTCGATCGTTGATCGCTCGGATCAAGCCTGCGGAGGCCGCCGTCACTGTCGCCCCTTTCATCTGACTGGGAACCAGCCAGTTAGTTTGTGCCGCGACTGTAGGGCTCGGATTCCGACGGCGTCAACGGGTCGTACGCGGGCCGTACGCCCGGATCCTCGGCCCGCGGAAGGGGGGCGGTGCGCAGGCGGCGTCCCGGCGGCCGGCCAGGTCGTGGAATGTTCAACCAAGTCCTGTGGTTGCACTGCTCCGAAGGAGGTCAGAGTGGACACGACGTACTACGACCACGGCACACCGGCGGAGCGCTGGGAGCGGGCGCGGATGTTCTTCGACGCCAAGGACTACGCCGCCGCCGCGCGCGTCCTGGGCGGGCTGGTCGAGGAGGTGCCCGAGCAGACGGGGCCGCGGCTGCTGCTGGCGCGCGCCTACTACCACTCGGCCCAGCTGCGGCGCGCGGAGGCCGAGCTGCGCGTCCTCGTCGAGCGCGATCCGGTGGAGCACTACGCCCGGCTGATGCTGGGCCGCACCCTCGAACGGCAGGGGCGTCAGGAGGAGGCCGACTCGCATCTGCGGATCGCCTCCGCGCTCGCGGGCGACTTCCCCGAAGGCGTCTGAGCCGCTCCGCCCGGCGGTACGGCCACGGTGCCCGGTTCCCCTCGCGGGAGCCGGGCACCCGCGTGTGCACCCAGGGGCTCCCGTGGGGCACGCGTCAGCTGTCCCGGTACGCCTCCAGCAGCCGCAGCCACACCTCGCTGATCGTCGGATAGGACGGCACCGCGTGCCAGAGGCGGCCGACCGGCACCTGTCCGGCGACGGCGACCGTCGCGGAGTGGATCAGCTCGCCGACGCCCGGGCCGACGAAGGTGACGCCGCGGACGATCTCGTCCTCCAGGTCGACGACCATGCGGGCGCGGCCCTTGTAGCCGTCCCCGTACAGGCTCGCGCCGGCCACGGTGGACAGGTCGACGTCGACGGCGCGGACGCGGTGGCCCGCCTGTTCGGCCTCGGCCAGGGAGAGACCGACGGAGGCCGCCTCGGGGTCGGTGAAGACCACCTGCGGTACGGCCTCGTGGTCGGCGGTCGCGGCGTGCGCGCCCCACGGTCCGGACTCCAGGGCCGGCGCGCCCGAGGCCCGGGCGGTGATGGCGGCGCCCGCGATCCGCGCCTGGTACTTGCCCTGGTGGGTGAGGAGGGCACGGTGGTTGACGTCGCCGACGGCGTAGAGCCAGTCGTGGCCCTCGACGCGCAGACTGTCGTCGACGGGGAGCCAGGAGCCCGGTTCCAGGCCGACGGTCTCCAGACCGATGTCGTCGGTGCGCGGGGCGCGGCCGGTGGCGAAGAGGATCTCGTCGGCCTCGACGCGCTCGCCGGTGCCGGTGACGGCGACGACGGTGCCGTTCTCGCGGGTGACGGACTCGACGGAGGTGCCGGTGCGGATGTCGGCGCCCGCCTCGGTGAGCGCCTCGGCGACGAGTTCGCCGGCGAAGGGCTCCATGCGGGCGAGGAGCCCCTTGCCGCGGACCAGGAGGGTGACCTCGGTGCCGAGGGCCTGCCAGGCCGTGGCCATCTCGACGGCGACCACTCCCCCGCCGACCACGATCAGCCGCCCGGGGGCGCTCTTCGCGCTGGTCGCCTCGCGGCTGGTCCAGGGGCGTACGCCGGCGAGGCCCGGCAGGTCCGGCAGGGCGGCGCGGGTGCCGGTGCAGACGGCGACGGCGTGCCGGGCGGTCAGGACGCGGCGGGTGCCGTCGGGGCCGGTCACCTCCACCGCGCGCGGTCCGGCGAGGCGCCCCTGGCCGCGGTACAGGTCGGCGCCGATGCCCTCGACCCACCGGACCTGGCCGTCGTCCTTCCAGTGCGAGGTGAAGTCGTCGCGGTGGGCGAGGACGGCGGCGGCGTCGAGGGGGCCCCGCACGGCCCGGTCCAGTCCCGGTGTGCGGCGCGCGTCGGCGCGGGCGATGACCGGGCGCAGCAGGGCCTTGCTGGGCATGCACGCCCAGTAGGAGCATTCGCCGCCGACCAGTTCGCTCTCCACGATCGCGGTGGACAGTCCCGCCGCCCGGGTGCGGTCGGCGACGTTCTCGCCGACCGGGCCGGCTCCGATCACCACGACGTCGTACGCGAGGGATTCCGTTTCCGTCATGGGGGCAGTCTGGCCGGTGGTGTGCGGCGTGGCCACAGGGGTACGCGCGCGGAACACCCGCGCGCCCGGCCGCGTTGCAGCAAGGGCCTGTCGCCGACACCGGAAGTAGGGATCACGTCATGAGCAGCACCGTGGAGCTCACCAAGGAGAACTTCGACCAGACGGTCACGGACAACGAGTTCGTGCTGATCGACTTCTGGGCGGAGTGGTGCGGGCCGTGCCGGCAGTTCGCCCCGGTCTACGAGAAGGCGGCCGAGGACAACCCCGACCTGGTGTTCGGCAAGGTGGACACCGAGGCGCAGCCCGAGCTGGCCCAGGCCTTCGGCATCCAGTCGATCCCGACGCTGATGATCGTGCGTGACCGGGTGGCCGTCTTCGCGCAGCCGGGTGCCCTGCCGGAGGCCGCGCTGGCGGACGTGATCGGGCAGGCCCGGAAGCTGGACATGGACGAGGTCCGCAAGGCCGTCGCCGAGCAGCAGGACCAGCAGCAGGGCGGCGGGGCCGGGCAGGGCGGGCAGTAGGCCGGACGAGTCCGCCGGCGTACCCGGGGGCACCGCAGGCCGTTCCGGCCGGCGGTGCCCTTCCCGTGCCGGGACCGGGAGGGCGGCGCAAGAGGACGCGGAGGTGCGGGCGGCGGGGTCAGGCCCCGGTTCCGCCGGGGCCTTCGTCCGCCGGGTCCGTGCGGGTCACCCGTGCCACCAGGTCCAGCCAGCCCGCCTCCAGCCGTGCCACGGGCACCCCGCACTGCTCGGTGAGGTGGTGGATCAGGGCCGGGTCCAGATAGGCCATCAGCGTGTGGGAGAGGAGCTCCGCGTCCGCGTCCGGGGCGGCCCGGCGCAGCAGCAGGGCCACGTGGCCGCGCAGGAAACGGCGCGGGGCGGCGGTGTGCCGGCGGTCCGCGCTCGGCTCGGCGGCCAGTTGCAGGGCGAGTTCGTCGGCGCTGCGGCGCAGGGCCGCGCAGCCGAAGGCCCGCAGCCGGTCCACGGCGGGCGCGCCGGGTCCCAGGGGCGGCGGTCCGGAGAGCAGGGCGGCCTGGAACTTCTTCTCCGAGTGGTCGAGCAGTGCCATGAGCAGGCCGGTGCGGTCGCCGAAGCGCCGGAAGACCGTGCCCTTGCCCACCTGGGCCGCCGCGGCCACCGCCTCCATGGTGAGGCCGGCGGCGCCGTGCTCGGCGACCAGCCGCGCGGCGGCCTCCAGCAGCCGGGCACGGTTGCGCGCGGCGTCGGCGCGCAGGCAGGGTCCGTCCGCGTCGGACCGGGTGCCGAGCTGCAGCAGCTCGGGCGGGGCGGCGGACTCCTGGGGGCGGGGAAGGGGCGGCGGGGCGGCGGACATGACGTCAGCGTAAAGCATCGGGAAGAAAACTGGACCGCGGTCCGTTTAGGATGTTAGAAATTAAACGGACTCCGGTCCGGATGATTCCGGGCCGTTCCGGCGGTGCCCCGTCACCGGTCTTTTCCCCTGTAGCCCCGTACCAGTAGTGGGAGTACTCATGTCTGTCCGCATCCTCGCCCTCGTCGGCAGCCTTCGCGCCGGTTCGCACAACCGCCAGCTCGCCGAGGCCGCCGCCAAGCTCGCACCGGAGGGCGCCGAGGTGCAGGTGTACGAGGGCCTGGCCGAGATCCCGTTCTACAACGAGGACATCGACGTCGAGGGCGGCGTCCCGGCCGCCGCGGCCGAGCTGCGCGAGGCCGCCCGTGCCGCCGACGCCTTCCTGTTCTTCTCGCCGGAGTACAACGGCACCATGCCGGCCGTGCTGAAGAACGCCATCGACTGGCTGTCCCGCCCCTACGGCGCGGGCGCCTTCGCCGGCAAGCCGGCCGCCGTGATCGGCACCGCCTTCGGCCAGTACGGCGGCGTGTGGGCCCAGGACGACACCCGCAAGGCCGTGGGCATCGCCGGCGGCAAGGTGATCGAGGACATCAAGCTGTCCATCCCCGGTTCGGTCACCCGCTTCGCCGAGGTCCACCCGGCGGACGACGCCGAGGTCGCCGCCCAGCTGACGGAGGTCGTCACCCGCCTGCGCGGCCACGCCGGCGAGGCCGCCGCCGCCTGACCCGCACCGCGACGACACATCGGGGCCGGAGCTCGACGAGCTCCGGCCCCGATGTGCTGACGGGCACCGGAGAGATCCGCGCAAAGCGTCATCAATGGTGTGTTTCCGAGGGATGGCACGGGCAACCCGGGACCGTGCGCGGGCGACGGCCGCCCGCATGCCACGGCCGGCCGCCGGCCGACTCCGACGTGACAGGAGCCCCCGGATGACCACTGCCCCCTCCCGTCCGCACCCCGGCCGGCCGGGCCCCCGTATCGGCGTGCTCGGCTCGTACGGCGGGTTCAACACCGGCGACGAGGCGATCCTCACCTGCGTGCTGAGCTGTCTGCGCGCCCAGCGGCCCGACGCACACCTCGTCGTCCTCAGCCGCAACGCCGAGCACACCCGGGCCCATCACCCGGACGCCGACGAGGTGGTGCCGTGGGAGGGCGTGCGCCGCGACCACGTGCTGGACGTGCTGCCCGGCCTCGACCTGCTGGTGCTCGGCGGCGGCGGCATCCTCTACGACGGTGAGGCGCGCCGGTACCTGCGGCTCGTGCGCGCCGCGCAGACCCGGGCCGTGCCCACCTTCGCCTACGCCGTGGGCGCCGGGCCGCTCACGGAGGCCGAGGACCGGGAGGCGGTGCGCACCGTGCTCGCGGACATGGACGACGTCGTGGTGCGGGACGAGGAGTCCCGGCTCGTCCTGGAGGAGGTCGGCCTGGAACGCGACGTCACCGTCACCGCCGACCCCGCGCTGCTGCTGGAACCGGTGCCGTTCACCGAGGCGATGATGCGCGACGAGGGCATCCGCACGGACGTCCGGCTGGTGGGGATGTCGGTGCGGGAACCGGGGCGGGCCGCCGAGAAGCTCGACGAGGGCGACTACCACGCGCTCCTCGCCGACGTCGCCGACTTCCTCGTACGGCGGCTGGACGCGCACGTCGTGTTCCTGCCGATGGAGCGGCACGACGTACGGCACGCGCACGCCGTGCTGTCCCACATGACCGCGCCCGACAAGGGGCGGATCCTGCACGGCGACTACAGCCCGGGGCAGGTGCTCGGCTTCATGCGCCATCTGGACCTGGCCGTCGGCATGCGGCTGCACTTCGTGATCTTCGCGGCGCTCACCGGGGTGCCGGTGCTGCCGCTGCCCTACTCCGGGAAGGTCTTCGACTTCGCGCGGCGGCTCGGCGCGCCGGCCCTGGTGGGTGTGGCCCGGGAGCAGGCGGGGCTGCTGCTGGCCGAGGTGGACCGGCTGTGGGACGAGTATCCGCAGCGGCGCGAGGACCTGCGGTCGCGGATGCGGGAGCTGTCCGCGGCGGCGCGGGAGACCTGTGTGCGCTGCGGTTCGCTGCTCGACGCGATCGGCAGCGGGACCGCGGCGGCGGAGGCCGGATACCCGCCGGCCGCCCCCGAGCCGCGGCCGCTGCACGCCTGAGACCGGGGAGAGCGATGCCGATCCTGGAGGAGCCGGGCGAGACCCGCACGGTCACGCTGCCGCCACGGCCCGCCCGGCACGGCGGCCGCTGCGACGTCCTGGTGGTGGGCGGCGGCCCGGCCGGGTTCGCGGCGGCGGTCGGCGCGGCGGACGCCGGGGCCGACGTGGTGCTGGTCGAGCGGTACGGGTTCCTCGGCGGCAACGCGACCGTGGCGCTGGTGATGCCGCTGATGTCGTTCCACAACGAGCACAAGCAGGCCGCGTTCACCGAGGCCGGGGACACCTCCCGGCTGCTGCCCACCGACCACGGCGAGGGCGAGCCGGTGGTCGCGGGCGTGCTGTGGCAGCTCCTCGACCGGCTCCTGGGACGCGGCGGCTGCCTGCCGCCGTCCCCGAAGACCGGGTACACGGTCCCCTTCGACCCGGAGCTGTTCAAGCTGGCCCTGCTGGAGATGATGGACGAGTCGGGGGTGCGGATGCTGTTCCACGCCTTCGCCTCCGGCGCGCTGCCGCTGGAGGACGGATCCGGCCGGCGGGTGGTGTTCGAGACCAAGTCGGGGCCGGTGGTGATCGACGCCGGGGTGGTGGTGGACGCCACGGGCGACGGGGACGTCGCGGCCGCCTGCGGGGCGCCGTACGAGATCGGGCGGCCCGAGGACGGGCTGGTGCAGCCGATGACGCTGATGTTCCGCGTCGCCGACTTCTCCCGGCCCGACTTCGCCGACTACGTGCGCGCCCATCCCGACCAGTGGCGCGGCGTGCACGGCCTGTGGGACCTGGTCGAGGAGGCGCGGGCGGCCGGTGAACTGCGGCTGCCGCGCGAGGACATCCTCCTCTTCGGGACCCCGCACCCGCGGGAGGTCGCCGTCAACAGCACCCGGGTGAACCGTGTCCTCGGCACCAGCGTGTGGGACCTGACCCGCGCCGAGTACACCGCCCGGCGCCAGCTCGCGCAGATCGACCGCTTCCTGCGCACCCGCGTGCCCGGCTTCGAGGAGTCGTACGTCGTGCAGAGCGGCACCCACATCGGTGTGCGGGAGAGCCGGCGCGTCCTCGGCGACTACCAGCTCACCGGCCACGACATCCTGGCCGCGCGCGCCTTCCCGGACGTCGTCGCGCACGGCGCCTACCCGGTCGACATCCACAATCCGCGCGGGTCCGGGACCACCCTGAAGCGGGTGCCGAGGGGCAGTTTCTACGACATCCCGCTGCGCTGCCTGGTGCCCCGGGACACCGAGCGGCTGCTGGTGGCCGGGCGCTGCATCTCGGGGACGCACGTGGCGCACTCGTCGTACCGGGTCATGCCCATCGCCATGGCGACCGGGCACGCGGCCGGGGTGTGCGCCGCGCTGACCGTCCGGCACGGGAGCGGACCGCGCGGCCTGCCCTACCGGCTGGTGCAGCGGGAGCTGCTGCGGCAGGGGGCCATGCTGCGGGTGCCGGGAAGCGGCGGCTGAAGGGGCGGAAGCCGAAGGGCGGAGGCCGAAGGGCGGAGGCCGAAGGGGGCGGCCGGGGCTCGGCCCGCCCGGTCCGGCAGGCGGTGCCGGTTCCCGTCGGCGCTTCGTACGCCGTCGGGTGCCCGGCACGGTGCGGGGCGACCACCGGCGGGGCGCCGCTCGCACCCCGTCCGGCGACGCCCCGCAGGCCCCGTGCGGCACATCCACCGCAGTGGGCGACACGGCCCGCCGCCGGAGGGCACGGGCGCGTACGGCGTCACCCGTGCGGCGCCGCGGGAGCGTTCGGCGGTGTGCCGGCCAGACCGAGTGCGCGGCGGATCGCGGCGAGCCAGTCGTCGACGGGACCGAAGGTGAGCAATCCGCTGCCCGCGCCCGCGAGTTCACCGGCCGCGGGGAGCAGCCGGCGGTACGCCCGCAGCAGCACCGTCCGGTCGTCGAGGGCGAGGGCGAGCGCGGCCTCGGCGCAGTACAGGGCCTCGAGGAGGAGGCCGGGCGGCGGTTCGGAGAGCGCGTGCAGCGCCGACCGGGCCTCGGCGTCGCGGCCCTCGCGCAGCAGCGCGAACGGTTCGGCCCACGGGCGGTACGGGCCCCAGTCCTCCCGCCGGTCCACCTCGGCGGGCCGTCCGTGGGCCAGGCGCAGGCCGAGCAGTGCCAGGGGCAGCAGCCCGCTCTCCAGGCCGGGCATCCCCGCGCCGTCGAGGCGGGCGGCGGCGGCCCGGTATCCGGCCTCGGCCCGGTCGTGGGGGCTGCCGGTGGCGGCCTGCCGCAGGGCCCGGTACCAGGAGGTGAACACCGCCGCCAGGGGCCGTTCGTACCGGTCGGCCAGGCGGTCCACGGCGTCGGCGTGCTCGTCGGCCGCGGTGAAGTCGGCGAGGGCGGACCGCGCCTGGAGGCGGACGAGGTGGCCGAGGACCTCATGGCTGTGCAGGCCGTGCCGGCGGGCGAGCGCGACGAGTTCGGCGCCGATCGCGTCGCGGCGCGGGGCGAGCCCTGCGGTGGTGCAGGACTGCAGGAAGGTGCCGTTGAGGGCGAACGCCAGCAGCGCGGGGTCGTCCAGGCGGCGGGCGATCCGCTCGGCCTCGGCGGCGGCCTCGGGTCCGCGCGGGGAGCGGACGCCCCGGGACTCCAGGGCGACGGTGGCGAGCAGCCGGCAGCGGGCCGGGTCGGCTCCGGCGTCGTCCGGCAGGGCGGCGAGGGTGCGTTCGGCCGCCGCGGCGATCCGCCGGGCCGCCTCGGGATCGTCGCTGCGGGTCCACAGGGCCGGGACGTCGTAGGCACCGATCACCCGGGCGGCGAGTTCCGCGTCGCCGGTCTCCTCGGCCGCGACGACCGCCGCCGTGCGGTGTTCCCGGGCCGCCTCCAGACCGCCGCCGCCGGTGACCGCGAGGTCGCGCAGCAGGCCGACGGCCGACCCCAGGCGGGCGCGGGCCCCGGCGGCGACCGCGCGGTCGTACGCCTCGGTCGCGCGGGACCACAGACGGGCCGCCGCGTCCGCGGGTTCGGCGGGCGGGTCGAGGGACGGGTCCTGGGCGAGGATGCCGGCCTCCAGCCTGCGCAGCCGGGGCCCCGGGTCGATGCCCAGCTCCCCGGCGAGCAGGGCGCGGGCCCGGCGCAGTACCGCGAGGGCGTCCGCCTGGCGGCCCGTCCGGTACAGGGCCAGGGCGAGCAGCCGCCAGGCCTCCTCGCGCCGGGGGTGCCCGTCCAGGTGTGCCTCCAGGTCGGGGACCGCCTCGGCGGCCCGGTCCAGGCCGATGAGCAGGTCCGCCCGCCGCTCGACCGCGTGGAGCCCGAGCTCGGTCAGCCGGGCGCGTTCGCCCCGGGCCCAGCCCTCGTCGCCGAACTCCGCGTAGGCGGGTCCCCGCCACTCCCCCAGGGCCGCGCCGAGCCGGGCCTGTGCCCGGTCGGCCGGCAGCCGGCCGGCGAGGGCGACGGCCTCCTCGAAACGCCAGGCGTCCACCGCCTCCGGTGCCGCGCGCAGCGCGTAGCCGGGGCCCTCGGTGACCAGCAGCCGGGCCGGTGCGCGGCGCGGGCGTCCGGGTTCCAGGACACGGCGCAGATCGCCGACGAAGGTGCGCACCGTTCCCACGGCCCGGACGGGTGGTACGTCCCACAGGTCCTCGACCAGGCGGGCGACGGGGACCACGTGCCGCCGGGCGAGGAGCAGCCGGGCCAGCAGGGCCCGGTGCCGGGGTCCGCGCAGGTCGAGCGCGTCCGAGTCCCGTTCGGCCGTGACGGGCCCGAGCACCCCGAAGGTGACCGTCTCCATGTTCCGTGTTCCGTCCGCCCTGCTCCGCGCCGTCGCGCCCGTGGTCCGTGACCACCACGGTACGCGCGCTGATCGGTTGCTGATCCGCGCCCGGCAGCCTGGGAGGCGTCCTGATCCGGACACCTCGAAGAGCACCGGGCCGAAGAGCACCGGGTGGAAGAGCACCGGGTCGAAGAGCACCGAAAGGCACCGATCAGTCATGGCACCGACCATTCCCGGCTTCACCTACGACCGGGTCCCCGTCGCCGACGGCGTCACGCTGAACGTGGCCGTCGGCGGCTCGGGCAGCCCGCTCGTGCTGCTGCACGGTTTCCCGCAGACCCACCTGATGTGGCGGCACGTCGCCGCCGACCTCGCCGCCGAGCACACCGTCGTCTGCCCCGACCTGCGCGGCTACGGCGACAGCGACAAGCCCGCCGACCGCGACGGCACCGCGTACGCCAAGCGGACCATGGCCGCCGACGTCGTCGCCCTGGCCCGGGCGCTCGGGCACGACAGGTTCGCGCTGGCCGGGCACGACCGGGGCGCCCTGGTCGCGGTCCGGGCCGGGCTCGACCACCCGGACGCGGTGACACACCTGGCCGCGCTGGACGTGCTGCCGACGCTGGACATGTGGGACGTCCTGCACGGGACGACGGCGGCAGTGGGCTTCCACCTGTATCTGATGGCGCAGCCGCCCGGGCTGCCGGAGCGGCTGATCGGCGCCGCGCCGGACGCGTTCTTCGGCCACTTCCTCGACGTCTGGACCCGCGCCCCGCAGGCCCTGCCCGCCGACGTCCGCGCCGCCTACCTGAAGGCCTCGCGCGAGGCGGTGCCGTCCATCGTGGCCGACTACCGGGCCTCCGCGGGCATCGACGTCGACCACGACCGGGCCGACCGCGAGCGCGGCAACCGGCTGCGGATGCCGGTGACCGTGCTCCAGCAGGACTGGGGCGCGGCCCTCGGCTACGACGCCACCGCGCTGTGGCGGGCCTGGGCCCCCGACCTGCGGCACCTCACGGTGGACTGCGGCCACTTCATGGCGGAGGAGGCGCCCGGGGAGGTCGCCGGGGCCCTGCGGGACCTGCTGGCCCGGTAGCGGCGCCGCCGTGACGCCGCTGCCGGCCGCGGCGTCACGGCGGCGGTGGCCGGCGCGGGGGCCGGCGCGAGGGCCGGCGCCGCGGGCACCCCGGGCGCCGGCACGCGTGAAGTTACCTGTGCGTTCCGCACGTTCGAGAGGTGACAGCGGTGACTGTCCCGGGCACGGCGGCGCGTGGCAGCGTCTTTCCCGGCACCGACCGGTGGAGGGAGAGGGCGTGAACAAGGGCTACGCCGTGTACTGCGACGCGGACCCGTACTTCTACGACGCGCCGCACCGCACCGCTCCCGGCACCGCGGCGGCCGGCACCCGGTACGCGGCGGCCACCGCGCCCGTCCCGGCCGGATGGCAGCGCGGCGAGAGCGGCGACTGGCTGTCCCTGCGGCCGCTGGACGCCGAACTGCCCGCGCAGGGCTGGAAGATCCACGTCTCCGCCTGCCTGGACAACGCCGAGTCCGTCCTGGAGCGCGTACGGCGGCACTGCCTCGAGCACGGGGTCGCCTTCAAGTTCGTCCCGAGCCGCTATCTGCTCCACCAGCGCAACGCCAAGTACGCCGACCGGGCGGGCAGCGGCAAGTTCATCACCGTGTACCCGGCGGACGAGGAGCGGTTCGAGCGCCTCGCGGGCGAGCTGGGCGACCTGCTGGCCGGCGAGCCCGGACCGCACATCCTGAGCGACCTCCGGCTCGGCGACGGCCCGGTGCACGTGCGCTACGGCGGCTTCACCCGCCGCAACTGCTACGACGAGGACGGCGAGCTGCGGCCGGCGATCGCGGACCCCGACGGGGTGCTCGTCCCGGACCCGCGCGGGCCGGTGTTCCGGGTGCCCGACTGGGTGAGCGTGCCGGAGTTCCTGCGGCCCCACCTCGAGGCGCGGGCCACCGTGACCCTGGAGGGCATCCCCTACGCCGTCGAGTCGGCGATCCACTTCTCCAACGGCGGCGGCGTCTACCGGGCGCGGGACACGCGCACCGGTGAGCTCGTGGTCCTCAAGGAGGCACGCCCGCACGCGGGTCTGGCGGCCGACGGAGCGGACGCGGTGGCCCGGCTGCGGCGCGAGCGCCGGGCCCTGGAGAGGCTGTCCGGTCTGGACTGCACCCCCGAGGTGCGGGACGCGTTCACCGTCGGCGAGCACCACTTCCTGGTCCTGGAGCACCTGGACGGCAAGCCTCTCAACACCTTCTTCGCCCGGCGCCACCCGCTCATCGAGGCCGATCCGGACGAGGGCCGGCTCGCCGAGTACACCGCGTGGGCACTGGACATCCACGCCCGGGTCGAGCGGGCCGTCACGCGGGTGCACGAGCGGGGCGTGGTCTTCAACGACCTGCACCTGTTCAACATCATGGTCCGCGACGACGGGCGGGTGGCCCTGCTGGACTTCGAGGCCGCCCACCACGTCGGCGAACCGGGCCGGCAGACCGTCGCCCATCCCGGGTTCGTGGCGCCGCCCGGCCGGCGGGGCCCGGCCGTGGACCGGTACGCGCTGGCCTGCCTGCGGCTGGCCCTGTTCCTGCCGCTGACCAGTCTGCTGGCGCTGGACCGGCGCAAGGCGGAGCATCTCGCCGACGTGGTGGCGCGGCAGTTCCCGGTCCCGCGGGACTTCCTGGACGCGGCGGTCGCCGAGATCACCGGTGAGCCGGCCCGTTCGGCGGCACGCCGGAGCGACAACGGCTTCGTCCCGGTCGAACCGGGCGACTGGCCCCGCAGCCGGGACTCGATGGCGGCGGCGATCCGCGCGTCGGCGACCCCGTCCCGCGACGACCGTCTGTTCCCCGGCGACGTCGCCCAGTTCGCCACGGCGGGCGGGGGCCTGACGTTCGGGTACGGAGCGGCCGGCGTGCTGTACGCCCTCGCCGAGAGCGGTGCGGGGCGTGACGAGGACGGGGAGCAGTGGCTGCTGGAGCGGACGAAGCAGCCGCCGTCGGGCATGCCGCTGGGCTTCCACGACGGGATCGCGGGGACCGCCTGGACGCTGGACCGCCTCGGGCACCGGGCCAGGGCACTCGACCTGACCGGAACACTCCTCGAGCATCCCCTCGACGGGCTCTCCCCGGACCTGCACGGCGGCACGGCCGGAATCGGCCTGGCGCTGGACTCCCTGGCCGCCTCCACCGGCGACACCGCCCTGCGCGCCGCCGCCCTGCGGTGCGCCGAGCTGAGCGCCCGGAGCATCCCGCCCGGCGCGCCGGGCCGCGGTTCCGGCCGCAGGCCCCGCGCCGGTCTGCTGCACGGCGCGACGGGCGGCGCCCTGCTCTTCCTGCGCCTGTACGAACGCACCGGGGACACCGCCCTGCTGGATCTCGCCGGTGACGCGCTGCGCCAGGACCTCGCGCGCTGCGTCCGGGGCGCGGGCGGCGCCCTCCAGGTGGACGAGGGCTGGCGCACCATGCCGTACCTGGGGGCCGGCAGCGTGGGCATCGGCATGGTGCTCGACGACTACCTGGCGCACCGCGCCGACGAGGAGTTCGAGCGGGCGCGGAGCGAGATCGTGCGCGCGGCGCAGGCCATGTTCTACGCCCAGCCCGGGCTCTACCGGGGTGTCGCCGGCATGGTGCTGTACCTCGGCCGGACGACGGCGCCGGGACCGGGCACCGGACCTGAGGCCGTCCGGCGCCAGATCGACGCGCTGGCCTGGCACGCCATGTCCTACCGCGGCCTGCTCGCCTTCCCCGGCGAGCAGATGATGCGCCTGTCGATGGACCTGTCCACCGGGACGGCCGGCTGTCTGCTGGCCCTCGCGTCCGTGTGCGGCGACCGGCCCGCCGGTCTGCCGTTCCTCCCCCCGCCGCGGTCCGGACCGCGGCCCACGAGCCGGTCCCACGAGGGGCCGTGAACAACCCGTTGTCCGTACGAAGGGATGAGCACATGAACCTGTTCGACCTGCAGTCGATGGAGACCCCGAAGGAAGAGGCCATGGGGGACGTCGAGACCGGCAGCCGCGCCAGCCTCCTGCTCTGCGGCGACAGCAGCCTGAGCATCACGACCTGTAACTGACGTCCGAGGCGGCCCGTCGCGGTCACCGCGGCGGGCCGCGCGGTCCGGTACCGGCGTCCCGGCCTCACCGCCGGGGCGCCGGTGCCGTGTCCCGCCGCCGCGCGCGGCACCGATCCGGAGGCCTGGAGGAGGGGGACGGCCGGTGGACATCGTCCCGGTCCGGCGACGGCGGAAGCGTCCTGCGCCCGGCGCGGACCCCGGCCGGGTGCCCGAACTGCTGGTGCTGGTGTGCTCGGTGGCCGCGGCCGCCGCCGCGGTCGCGCAGCCCCTGGCCCTCGGCCGGGCACTGGACCTGCTGCTGTACGACGGTGAGGCCGGGGTCTGGCTCGCGGTGAGCGTGGCCCTGCTCGCCGGCGAGGTCCTCCTCGACAGCCTGACCGCGCTGCTCACCGGCCGGTGCACCGCCGGCTGGACGGCGTCGATCCGCTCCCGCGCCCTCGCCGGCCTGCTGCACGCCGTACCCGAGGCGACGCGTCCGTACCCGGCGGGAGACGTCGGGACGCGGCTGACGCTCAACGCCTCCGACGCGGGCGGCGCCCCGGCCGCCCGGGCCGCGCTGGCCGCCTCGCTGATCACCCCGGCCGGCGCGCTCGTCGCGCTGGCCCTCGTCGACGTGTGGGTCGCCCTGTGCGTCCTGGCCGGACTGCCCGCCCTGGCACTGGTGCTGCGGGCCTTCGCCCGCGACACGGGGGCCTCGGTGCGCGCCTACCAGAGTGTGCAGTCGGACATCGCGGGCCGCCTGCTGGAGGCCCTGGAGGGCGCGGAGACCATCGCCGCCGCCGGGACGACGGACCGTGAACGCGAGCGGGTGCTCCGGCCGCTGACGGAGCTCGGCGCGCTGGGCGAGCGCATGTGGGTGCTGCACGGGCGGGCGCTGGCCACCGGCGGTGTCCTCGTCCCGCTGCTGACGCTGGCGGCCACGGCCGTCGGCGGGCTCCGGCTGGGCGCGGGCGCCCTGAGCGTCGGCGAGCTGCTGGCGGTGTGCCGCTACGCGCAGCTGGCCGCCGGGTTCGGCGGTGCGGCCGCGCTGCTCGGCGCCCTGGTCCGGGGCCGGACGGCGCGGGAGCGCACCGCGGTCCTGGAACGGCTGCCCGCCCTGCCCCACGGCGACCGGACCCTGTCCCCCGGCGGCCCGGGCGTCCTCGAGCTGCGCGGTGTGCGCGTCCTGCGGGAGGGGAGGCAGGTGCTGCGGGCGGACCACGTGGTGGTGCCCGGCGGGGCGACGGCCGCGGTCGTGGGCCGCAGCGGGGCCGGCAAGTCCGTCCTGGCCGCCGTGGCGGGCCGGCTGATCGATCCCGACGAGGGCGAGGTCCTGCTGGACGGGACCCCGCTGCGCTCCCTGACCCGTGCGAGCCTGCGCGCCGAGGTCGGTTTCGCCTTCGCGCGCCCGGTGCTCGGTGACGGCACCGTGGCCGAGGCGGTCGCGGCCGGGGCGCGCCCCGTGGCGGAGCACCGGGTGCGGGAGGCGGTCCGTGTCGCGGGCGCCGACGCCTTCGTACGCCGCCTGCCGCGGACGTACGACACCCCGCTCGCCGACGTCCCGCTGTCCGGTGGGGAGTATCAACGCCTGGGGCTGGCGCGGGCGTTCGCCCACGCGGGCCGGCTGCTCGTGATGGACGACGCGACCTCCAGCCTCGACACCGCCACCGAGCACGCCGTGGACCGGGCGGTGCGTCACGCGCTCGAGGGCACCACCCGCCTGGTCGTGGCGCACCGCCCGTCGGTCGCGGCGCGGGCGGACCTGGTGATCTGGCTGGAGGACGGGCGGGTGCGGGCGGTCGGCCCCCACCGGCGGCTGTGGGAACGGGCCGCCTACCGGGCGGTGTTCGCCACCGGCACGGACCCGGGCGCCGGCGAGGCGGATGCCGGGGCCGCGGGCGGCCGGACGGTCTCCCTGCACGGCGAGGTGCGGCCGTGACGGCCGACGGCGGCGGCCGGGCGGCGGCCGGGCGGCGCGGCCGGGAGCCCGGTCCGCTGCGCCGGGTCCGGCCGGACGCCCGGCGTTTCCTGGCCGGACGCAAGGGTGTCCTCGCACGGCTGGGGGCGTGGTCGGTGGCCGAGTCGGCGCAGACCTTCCTGGTCGGGTACGGCGTCGCCCGGTCCGTCGACCGGGGGTTCCTGGCGGGGGACACGGCCGCGGGGCTCGGCTGGCTCGCGGTCGCCGCCGTCGCCGTGCTGCTCGGGGCGCCCGTGGTCAGGGGCGTCTTCGCCCAACTGGCCGGTCTGACCGAGCCGTTGCGGGACGGCCTGGTGCGGCGGGCGGTCGTGCGGTCCATGGCGGACGCGCAGGTCCGCCCCGGTGGCCGGGACCGTGCCGCCGTCTCGCGGCTCACCAACCAGGTGGAGATCGTGCGGGACAGCTTCGCCGGACTGGTGCTGACCCTGCGCTCGTTCGTCTTCACCGCGGCGGGCGCGCTGCTCGGGCTGTTCTCGCTGGATCCGGCGCTGCTGGCGGTGGTCGTGCCGCCCCTCGCCGGGGGCCTGGCCCTGCTCCTGGTCACGCTGCGGCCCATGGCGGCGGCGCAGCGGCGGGCGCTCGCCGCCGACGAGGCGCTGGGCGATCACGCGGCGCGGACCCGGGGGGCGCTGCGCGACATCACCGCCTGCGGCACGCAGGAGGAGGTGGCGCGCAGCGGTGACCGGCTCGTCGCGGACGCCGCCGCCACCGCGCGCGTTCTCGCCCGCTGGGCCGCGGTGCGCACCCTGGCCCTCGGCGTCGCGGGTCAGCTGCCGGTCCTGCTCCTGCTGGTGAGCGTGCCGTGGCTGCGCGGCCAAGGGGTCACCACCGGCGCGCTGCTGGGCGCCTTCACCTACCTCGCCCAGGCCCTGCTGCCCGCTCTGCACACCCTCATGACGGCGATCGGCGCCGCGGGGACGCGGCTGCTCGTGGTCCTGGAACGCTTCACCGGCACGGAGCCGCGCCCGGTCCCGGCCGGCACGCCGCCGGCCGCGCCCGCCGAGGACGCGGGCCTGCGGACGGGACCGCCGGCACCCGCCGTGGAGCTGCGGTCGGTGACGCTGTCCTACGGCGTGCGGGCGGAGCCGGTCCTCGACGCGCTCGACCTGCGGATCGAGGACGGCGAGCACCTGGCCGTCGTCGGCCCCAGCGGCATCGGCAAGTCGACCCTCACCCGTCTGGTCGCCGGGACGCTGGCGCCGAGCGGCGGTGCGGTCGAGGTGGCCGGCCGCGCGGTCACCGGCCGCGACCCGGCCGAGCTCTCCGCGCTGCGCGTCCTGCTGCCCCAGCAGGCGTACGTCTTCACCGGGACGGTCCGGGACAACCTCACGTATCTGCGGCCGGACGCCTCCACGGCCGATGTCCGGGCCGCCGTGCGCGAGCTCGCCGCCGGTGCTCTCGTCGAGCGCCTGGGCGGGCTCGACGCGCCGCTCGGCCCGGGAGATCTCTCCCAGGGCGAACGCCAGCTGCTCGTACTGGTGCGGGCGCACCTGTCCACGGCGCGTCTGCTCCTGCTCGACGAGGCGACCTGCCACCTCGACCCGGCCGCCGAGGCACGGGCCGAGGAGGCCCTCGCCCGGCGCCCGGGTGCGCTGGTCGTGGTGGCCCACCGCATGTCGTCGGCGCTGCGGGCCGACCGCGTCCTCGTCCTGGACGGTGCCGGCGCGACGTGCGGGACGCACCGTGAACTCCTGGGCCGTTCACCGCTCTACCGCGATCTGGTGGGGCACTGGGGCGAGACGCGGGGGTGACCCCGAGGGTGCCCCCGTGCCCCGACGTCTCACATCCAGCCGGCGCTCTGGACTATGCGTATGGCGTCCACCCGGTTGCGCGCGCCGACCTTCCGTATCGCACTGGCCATGTAGTTGCGGACGGTCCCCCGCGACAGGTGCAGGGCTCCGGCGATCTCGGCGACGGAGGCGCCCTGCGCGGCCTGCGCCACCACCGCGAGCTCACGGGCCGTCAGCGGCGTCCGGGAGGCCTTGAGGAGAGGGACGGCGAGCCTCTCGTCGAGGAAACGCTCGCCTTTGGCCACGGTGTGCACGGCGCTGATCAGACAGTGGGACGGGGCGTCCTTGGCGACGAAACCGAGCGCTCCCGCGTCGAACGCCCTGCGCAGCACGCCCGGCCGTTCCGGGGCCGCGAGGACGACCAGCCGGGCCCCGCACCGGCTCCAGTGGGGCGCGCGGCGGAGCTCCTCGGTCCCGCCCAGACACTCCCCGTCCACGACGCACACGTCCACGGGCAAGCCGTCCTCGCCGGACGTCTCCCCCCGGGAGGACGTGGCGGAGACCTCGAATCCGTCGGCGGACAGGAGCAGGTGTGCCAGTGCCGAACGCAGCAGCAGCGCGTCGTGCACCACGAGAACACGGACCATGTACGACCCCCAAGGTCTCCCGGCCGCCCTCGCGGGCCGCCGGGCTCGTCCCCCAGTTTCCCCAGCCGTCTGCCCCGGTGTCCCGCCGAAGAAGCACGCAGGACGGAGCACCCGGGGGGCAACGACGCCAACACGCCGTTCTCGGCGGCCTCGGACGCCGCGGCCCGGGCGGGCCGGCAGGCCGGATCACGCCCCCGGCACAGGGGGCGGGCGCGGGCAGCCCACGGCGGACGCGCCCAACTCACCTACAGCGACGGGTCGTTACGCTCCGAAAGCGGGGGTGGGTACGGAGAGGGCTGCGGAAGGGACGCCTCCGTCCCGGGCCTCACGGACCGAAAACCGTCGAAATGAATATGGCCCGAAAAACGCGTGCCCGGCCCGCTCGGGCTTGCCCCGCACGGCCCTCCCCAGACCGCACCGGCCCTCTCCGGTCCACGCCGGTCCGCGTACGGCGCACGTACGGCGCGCGTACGGCGCGAGCCCGGCGAGCCGGCCGCGGCCCCTGCGGCGCGGCGGCCGTCGCGGGCCGTCCCCGGCCGGTCCCGGCCGGCACGGGACCGGCCGGGGACGGTCCTCAGACCGAGGCCTGGTCGCTGTCCTTCAGCGAGCCCCAGCCGTGCCAGCGCTCGATCTCGATCCACGCGCTCACCCGGGCGCGGGCCCGCTCCGGGTAGGGGCTGCCCGTGTAGTGCGTGGAGATCCGGTCGATGTCGGCCAGGCCCTCGTCGTCGCGCATCGCGGTGACGCGGCCGATGAGGGTGACGTGCGTGTACCAGTCGTCGCCGTCGAGGACGGTGAGGGTCACGCGCGGGTCGCGGCGCAGGTGCTTGAGGCGTACGCGGCCCTCGTCGAGGCTGATCAGGACGCGGCCGTCGTCCTCCCACACGTACCAGGTGGGCGTGGAGACGGGGCCGCCGTCCGCGCGGAGGGTGGCCATCACGCACGGGTTGGGGCGGCGCAGCAGGTCGACCGCCTCGGGCGGCAGCGGGGGCTTGGACATGGGAACTCCTCCACTCGTGAGTTTCGCGGGTTTCGCGAGGCTACTGCGGCGTTCCGTCTCCGCCGGGTATCCGGTACCCCGGCGCGCTCGTCCGCACCGTCTCTCGTCCCGGCAGGGGGGGAGCAGGAGCCGCCCGGCCTCCGTGGACGACCTCTCCGCCGTGCCCGTTCGGGAGTCCTGGGCGATGCTGGTGAGGCGGCGCAACGGTGTGTCCCGGGCCGGGAAACGACGGGGAAAGCCCCCGGAAACGTCCGGAACACGGAGGTCACCGGGCCGGAAGGCCCCGGTATGTGCCCTTGTGCGGAGCGGCACGAGGGTCTTGGCTGGGACGAGTGTGCCGACCCGGCCCCGGATAACGGGACCGGCGACATGGTGGCATCTCAGGAGGATCCCGACATGTCCGATGCGGTAAGCGGCTGTACGCGGCCGCGCGCCCCCCTCACCGAGACCGAGGCCGAGGCGCTGGTCCACGGCATCTGCTTCAAGACCGGACCACCCACACGCCTGGGCGTCGAGGTGGAGTGGCTGGTCCACGAGCCGGGGGCGCCGCGACGCCCCGTGCCGCCCGGGAGACTGGACGCGGTCTACGCCGCGCTGCGGACCGTGCCCCTGGGTTCGGCGCTGACCGTGGAGCCCGGCGGCCAGCTGGAGCTGAGTTCGCTGCCCGCCGCCTCCCTCATGGAGTGTGTCGACGCCGTCTCCGCCGACCTGGACGCCGTCCGCGCGGTCCTCGGCGAGGACGGTCTCGCCCTCGCCGGCCTGGGCCACGACCCCTGGCGCCCGCCCCGCCGCTATCTGCGGCAGCCCCGTTACGACGCCATGGAGGCCTGCCTCGACCGCGAAGGGCCGGCCGGCCGCTACATGATGTGCGCCTCCGCCTCCGTACAGGTGTGCGTGGACGCGGGGCACGAGGAGCCGGGTCCGCTCGGTCATGTGCGCCGCTGGTGGCTGGCCCACCAGCTGGGCGCGGTCCTGGTGGCCGCGTTCGCCAACTCGCCGCTGGCCTGCGGCCGGCCCACCGGCTGGCGCTCCACGCGGCAGCTGCGGTGGGCGCAGATCGGCACCGGCCGGGCGGGCGGTCCCCCGCTGGACGCGGACCCGCGCCGCGCCTGGGCCCGGCACGCGCTGGACGCCCCGGTGATGTGCCGGCGCCGGGACGGCGGCCCCTGGGACGTGCCGCGGGGGCTGACCTTCCGGGAGTGGACGCGGGCACCGAGCCCGCCGTCGCGGGAGGACCTCGACTACCACCTCACCACGCTGTTCCCGCCGGTCCGGCCGCGCGGCCACCTGGAGCTGCGCATGATCGACGCGCAGCCCGGGGACGACGGCTGGATCGTGCCGCTCGCCGTGACGGCGGCGCTGTTCGACGACCCGGAGGCCTCCGAGACCGCCTACCGGGCCGTGAAGCCCCTCGCGGAACGCACCCTCGGGCGGCGGGCCCCGCACAACCCGCTGTACCGGGACGCGGCACGGGACGCCCTGACCGATCCCGAGCTGCGCGAGGCGGCCGTCGACTGCTTCACGGCGGCGCTCGCCGCGCTGCCCAGGCTCGGCGCCGCCGGCCGGGTGACGGACGCCGTCGCGGCACACCTGGACCGCTACGTCGCCCGGGGCCGCTGTCCCGCCGACGACCTGCTGGACGCGCACCACGGCGCGGGCCGCGGCCCGCGCGGGAGGGAGACCCGCCCATGACCGACCCCGCCACGGACACCACCGGCGGCCGGACCACCGGCCCCGCCGCCCCGACCGCCGGTCCCGCAGCCGCCGGTCCCCCGGCCGCCGACCCCGAGGCGCTGCGCGAGCGGGCCCTGACCGCGCTCGTCACCGCCCGTGACCGCACCACGCTGCTGACCGGCTGCGTGGAGGATCCCGACCTCACCGCGCAGCACTCCCCTCTGATGTCCCCGCTGGTGTGGGACCTGGCGCACATCGGCAACCAGGAGGAGCAGTGGCTGCTGCGGGCCGTCGCCGGGCAGGAGGCGATACGGCCCGAGATCGACAGCCTGTACGACGCCTTCGAGCACCCCCGCGCCGAGCGCCCCTCGCTGCCGCTGCTGCCGCCGGACGAGGCCCGCCGGTACGCGGCGGACGTGCGCGGCCGGGCCCTGGACGTGCTGGAGAGCGCCGCCTTCCACGGGACGCGGCTGACGGAGGCGGGCTTCGCCTTCGGGATGATCGCCCAGCACGAGCAGCAGCACGACGAGACGATGCTGATCACCCACCAGCTCCGCAGGGGCCCGCGGGCCCTGACCGCGCCGGACCCGGACCCCCTGCCGCTGTTCACGGGGCCGTCCGAGGTCCTGGTGCCCGGCGGGCCGTTCACGATGGGCACCTCCACCGAGCCGTGGGCCCTGGACAACGAACGGCCCGCGCACCGGCGGGAGGTGGCCCCGTTCTTCATCGACACCACACCGGTGACGAACGCCGCGTACCAGGCGTTCATCGACGACGGCGGCTACGACGACCCGCGCTGGTGGGCCCCGGAGGGCTGGGAGCACGTCCGCCGGCACTCCCTCACCGCCCCGCTGTACTGGCGCCGGGACGGCGGGCAGTGGCTGCGGCGGCGTTTCGGCGTCACCGAGGTGGTGCCCCCCGACGAGCCCGTGCTGCACGTGTGCTGGTACGAGGCCGACGCGTGGGCCCGCTGGGCCGGCCGGCGGCTGCCCACCGAGGCCGAGTGGGAGAAGGCCGCCCGCCACGACCCGGCCGGCGACCGCTCCCTGCGTTACCCGTGGGGCGACGCCGACCCGGGCCCGGCCCACGCCAACCTCGGCCAGCGGCACCTGCGCCCGGCCCCCGCGGGCAGCTACCCGGCCGGTGAGTCGCCGCTCGGGGTACGGCAGTTGATCGGTGACGTCTGGGAGTGGACGTCGAGCGACTTCACCCCGTACCCCGGGTTCCGGGCGTTCCCGTACCGGGAGTACTCGGAGGTGTTCTTCGGGCCCGAGCACAAGGTGCTGCGCGGCGGTTCGTTCGCCGTGGACGCGGTGGCCTGCCGGGGCACTTTCCGCAACTGGGACTATCCCGTCCGGCGCCAGATCTTCGCCGGGTTCCGCACCGTCCGCTCCGCGGAGGGTGCCTGATGTGCCGTCACCTGGCCTACACGGGTCCCGTCCGGCCGCTCGGCCGGCTGCTGCTGGAGCCGCCGCACTCCCTGTACCGCCAGTCCTGGGCGCCCCGGCGCCAGCGGTACGGCACGGTCAACGCCGACGGCTTCGGCGTCGGCTGGTACGCCGAGGACGACCCGGTGCCGGCGCGGTACCGGCGGGCCGGGCCGGTCTGGGCCGACCAGTCCTTCGCCGACCTGGCCCGCGTGGTGCGCTCCGGGGCGCTGCTGGCCGCGGTGCGGGACGCGACGCTGGCGGGCGCCGACGCGGAGGCCGCGGCGGCGCCGTTCGCCGCGGGGCCCTGGCTGTTCAGCCACAACGGCGCCGTGGCGGGCTGGCCCGGCTCGCTGGCACGGGCGGCCGCCGCCCTGCCGGCCGTGGAGCTCCTGTCACTGGAGGCCCGCAACGACTCGGCCCTCGTGTGGGCGCTGGTCCTGCACCGGCTGCGTGCCGGTGACCCGCAGGAGCCGCGACGGCGCGCGGGGGCCCGGGCGCTGGCCGACACGGTGCTGGAGGTCGCCGCGGCCGCCCCCGCCTCCCGGCTCAACCTGCTGCTCACCGACGGCGGCACCATCACCGCCACCGCCTGGGGCGACACCCTGTGGTACCTGACCCGGCCGGGCGGCGGCACGGTCGTCGCCTCCGAGCCGTACGACGACGACCCGCACTGGCGGGAGGTCCCCGACCGCACCCTGCTCTCCGCGAGCGGTACGGACGTGCTGCTCACCCCGCTCGGGCCCCGCGACGGGGCCCTGCGCGAGACCGCCCCGACCCCCGCGGCCACGGCCGCGGCCGCCTCCCTCTCCGCCTCCGCCTCCGCCTCGCCGAAGGAGCCCCGCACGTGAGCCCGTTCCGCCTCACCCGCACGCTGCCCGAGGACGCCACGGACGCCGCCCTGCGCGCCGACGTGCTGACGGGCCTGACGAGCACGCCCAAGTCGCTGCCGCCCAAGTGGTTCTACGACGCCCGGGGCAGCGAGCTGTTCGAGGAGATCACCGCCCTGCCCGAGTACTACCCCACCCGGGCGGAGCGCGAGATCCTCGCCGGCCGGGCCGGGGAGATCGCCGCCGCGACCGGTGCCCGCACCCTGGTCGAGCTGGGCTCGGGCTCCTCGGAGAAGACACGGCACCTGCTCGACGCGCTGACCGGGCTGGCCGCGTACGTGCCGGTCGACGTCAGCGTGAGCGCGCTCACCGGGGCCGGGGAGGCGATCGCCGCCGAGCGGCCGGACCTGCACGTGCACGCGCTGCTCGCCGACTTCACCGACGGCCTCGCCCTCCCGGACACGCCGGGGCCCCGGCTGGTGGCGTTCCTCGGCGGCACGATCGGCAACCTGCTGCCCGCCGAACGCGCCGCGTTCCTCACGTCCGTCCGCGCGCTGCTCTCATCCGGCGACGCGCTGCTGCTGGGCACCGACCTGGTCAAGGACGAGCGGGTGCTGGTGCGGGCGTACGACGACGCGGCCGGGGTGACGGCGGCGTTCGACAAGAACGTCCTGGCCGTGATCAACCGCGAGCTGGGCGCCGACTTCGCGCCCGCGGCCTTCGACCACGTGGCGGTGTGGGACGCGGAGCGGGAGTGGATCGAGATGCGGCTGCGTGCGCGCACCGCGCAGACGGTGAAGATCCAGGCGCTCGACCTGGCCGTGGAGTTCGCCGCCGGGGAGGAGCTGCGCACCGAAGTGTCGGCGAAGTTCCGCCGGGAGGGCGTGCGGGCGGAACTGTCCGCGGCCGGCCTGGACCTGACCCACTGGTGGACCGACGGCGAGGGGCGTTTCGCCCTGTCGCTGAGCCGGGTGCGCTGACACCGCGCCTGCCGCCCGGCACAGCGGGCGGCAGACGGCGGGCGGCAGGCGGCAGGCGGCGGGCGGCAGACGGCGGGCGGCAGGCGGCAGGCGGCGGGCGGCAGGCGGCGGGCGGCAGGTGGCGGGCGGCGGGCGGCAGGCGGCGGGCGGCAGGTGGCGGGCGGCGGTGCGCCGGCGGTCGACGCGGTGTCAGCGGGTGGACGGGTCCAGGAGTTCGGTGATGCGCGCGGAGGCGCGCTCCGCCTCCGGCCGCGCCTCGGCGCCCTGGAGAACCCTGGTCATGTACGCCTTGATCGGGTTGTCCGCCTCGACGGCGCCCCACAGGGGCGTGCCGGGGGTGGCCCTGCCCCGCGCCGCCCCGGCGGCCATCGCCTCGACGCCTTCCCCGCCGGCGACCTCCGCGGCCAGCGACTTCCTGTTGGGGACGTAGTTCATGGTGCGGGCCAGGTCGGTGTTCCACTTGGCGCCCGTGAGGGCCTCGATCACGGCGACGGCGCCGTCGCGGTCGTCGGTGTTCTCCGGGACGACGAGGTCGGAGCCACCGGTGAACACCGCGCCGGGCACGCCGGCCTTCTTGCCGGGCACGGGGAAGAACCCCAGCTTGTCCTCGAGGCCGGGATTCTCGCGCAGGATGGTCCGAGCGAGCCCCGGCACCGCGATGATCTGCGCGACCCGGCCCTTGGCGAACACGCCGGCCTGCGGCGGGTGTTCCTCGTCGGCGTCGGCGGGGCCCTCGCCGAGGGACTGCAGTTCGCGGTAGAAGGCCATGCCGCGCAGGGCGGCCGGGGTGTCCAGCGTGCCCTTCCAGGAGCCGCCGTCCTCCTTGGCCAGGTCGCCGCCCTCGTCCCAGATGAAGCCGGAGAGCGTGTACCAGTCCTGCCCGGCCAGGTAGATGCCCTGGTCACTGCCCCGGTCGAGCTTCTCGGTGGCGGCGAGCCACTCCTCGCGGGTGCGGGGCGGCTCTGTGATGCCGGCCTGCTCGAACATGTCCTTGCGGTAGATGACGACGCGGTTGGCGGCGTACCAGGGGATGCCGAACTGCTGGGACATGTACTCTCCCGGTTCGGCGAGGCCGGGCAGCCAGTCGCGGATCCCCCAGTCCCGCATCGACTCGAGCGTGAGGTCCTCGAGCCGGCCGCCCTCCGCGTAGTGCGCGACCTGGGTGTTGCCGACCTCGATCAGGTCGGGCTGCCCGTCGCCTCCGTCGGACTTCAGCGCGGCCTGCACCTTGTCGCCGATGCCGGTCCACTCCTGGAGGCGGACGTCGAGGACGATACCGGGGTGGTCGCGCTCGAACTCCTCCGTGAAGCGCTTCAGGAAGTCCTCCGAGGCGCTGCCCTTCATCAGCCACACGGTGACGGCGCGCCGCTCACCCCCTTCGCCCGAGGGCATCAGGCCGCAGCCGCCGAGCAGGGAGGCCGAGACACAGACGAGGGCGAGGAGGCGACGTCTCACGAGGGATCCTTCTGATCGAACAGCTGCCGGTGGCCGGCCGGTCGGCCGCGCGCACACCGAAGGAGGGCCCGACGTGGGGGGACGAGCGCGGGGCTCGTGCGGGTGCCTGGAATCTTGGTATGGACCAATGCGTAGGTCAAGGGGTGTCCGGCGGGGACACCCCGGTCCGGAGGCCGACGCCTCGCGCCGGGGCGCGGCCTGGGGCACGGTGGAGTGACGCGCGACACACACCGGACTGCCGCGGCCCCACGGAAGGGAGCACCCGCATGTCGAACCACACCTACCGGGTCACCGAGATCGTCGGCACCTCGCCCGACGGCGTCGACCAGGCCGTCCGCAACGGCATCCGCCGTGCCTCGCAGACCCTGCGGAACCTGGACTGGTTCGAGGTCACCCAGGTGCGCGGCCAGATCGAGGAGGGCGAGGTCGCCCACTGGCAGGTCGGCCTGAAGCTCGGCTTCCGCCTGGAGGAGGCCGGCTGAGCCCCACCGAGCGGGGCGCGGGGAGGAGCAGCCCGCCGGACGGGAACGCGGCGGGCACCGCCCGTCGGCCGGGACGCGGCGGGACGGTCCTCCCTGGGCCCGGCCGCGGTCCCTCCCGCGGGGCCCGGCCGCGTCCCTCCCGCGTCCCTCCCACGGCCCTTCCACGGCCCTTCCAGGTCCCCGCTCGCCCGGCCGGACGTGGCGCACCGGGCCCGTCCGGGTCACCCGGCGCCGGACCCGGGAATCCCCGCGGCGCGCAGGCGTTGAACCCCGTGTGAGCTCATTGATCGCGACGACCCGCTTCTCCGTTCTCGACCGCTCCCGCATCCGCGCAGGTCACACCGGTGCCGAGGCGCTGCGCGACACCGTGGCGCTGGCCCGGGAGGCGGAGCGGCTCGGCTACCACCGGTTCTGGGTGGCGGAGCACCACGGCGTGCCCGGGGTGGCCGGCTCCGCGCCGACCGTGCTGGCCGCCGCCGTCGCCGGTGCCACCCGCCGCATCCGGGTCGGCACCGGCGGCGTGATGCTGCCCAACCACCGCCCGCTGGTCGTCGCCGAGCAGTTCGGCGTGCTGGAGTCGCTCTTCCCGGGCCGCGTCGACATGGGCCTGGGCCGGTCGGTGGGCTTCACCGACGGCGTGCGCAGGGCGCTGGGCCGGGACAAGGACGACGCCGAGGACTTCGACGCCCAGCTGGCGGAGCTGCTCGGCTGGTTCCGGGGCACCTCCCCCACCGGAGTCCACGCCCGCCCCTCGGAGGGGCTGACGGTGCCGCCGTTCGTGCTGGCGATGGGCGAGGGCGCGGCCGTCGCCGCCCGCGCGGGCCTGCCGATGGTCATCGGCGACCTGCGCGACCGCGACCGGATGCTGCGCGGCATCGACCGCTACCGCGCCGCCTTCCGCCCCTCCGCGTGGAGCCGGGAGCCGTACGTCGTCGTCTCGGGCACCGTCGCCGTGGCCGGCACCCCCGAGGCGGCCCGGCGCATCCTCCTCCCGGAGGCCTGGTCGATGGCCCACGCCCGCACCCGGGGCGTCTTCCCGCCGCTGCCGCCGGCCGAGGAGGTCGAGGCCCGGACGATGACCGCCAAGGAGCGCGGCCTGTACGAGTCCGGCCTGACCGGACACATCGCCGGCACCGAGGAGCAGGTCGCCGACGCGCTGGAGACGCTGCTGAAGGAGACGGGCGCCCAGGAGGTCCTGGTGACCACCAGCACCCACGACCGCGCGGCCCTGCTCGACTCCTACCGGCGGCTCGCCCGCGTCACCGGCACGGAGGCGCGCACGGCCCCGGCGTAGAATCGCGGGGTTTGTCCCCACCGGCCCCAGCGGCCCCACCCGCCACGCCGGCCCGCCGCCCCGCCCGAAGACCGTACGGAGAGTCCCCCGCGATGCACACCCCCCACGACCCGTACGTGCGCGTGCGCGACGCCCGTGAGCACAACCTCAAGGGCGTGGACGTCGACGTCCCCCGGGACGTGGTGGCCGTGTTCACCGGCGTGTCCGGCTCCGGCAAGTCCTCGCTCGCCTTCGGCACGATCTACGCGGAGGCGCAGCGGCGCTACTTCGAGTCGGTCGCGCCCTACGCCCGGCGGCTGATCCAGCAGGCCGGCGCCCCGAAGGTCGGCGAGATCACCGGGCTGCCGCCCGCCGTGTCGCTCGAGCAGCGCCGGGCGGCGCCGACGTCCCGTTCGTCGGTGGGCACGGTCACCAACCTGTCCAACTCCCTGCGGATGCTGTTCTCCAGGGCCGGTGACTACCCGCCGGGCGGGGCGCGGCTCGACTCGGACGCCTTCTCGCCCAACACGGCGGCCGGGGCGTGCCCCGAGTGCCACGGGCTCGGCCGGGTGCACCGGACGACCGAGGAACTGCTCGTCCCCGACCCGTCGTTGTCGATCCGGGAGGGCGCGATCGCCGCGTGGCCGGGCGCCTGGCAGGGCAAGAACCTGCGGGACGTCCTCGACGCGCTCGGGTACGACGTGGACCGGCCCTGGCGTGAACTGCCCGCCGGGCAGCGGGAGTGGATCCTGTTCACGGACGAGCAGCCGGTGGTCACCGTGCACCCGGTGCGGGAGGCCGGACGCATCCAGCGGCCGTACCAGGGCACGTACATGAGCGCCCGGCGGTATGTGATGAAGACCTTCTCGGAGTCGAGGAGCGCGACGCTGCGGGCGAAGGCGGAACGCTTCCTCACCAGTGCGCCCTGCCCGGTCTGCGGCGGCGGCCGGCTGCGGCCGGAGGCGCTCGCGGTGACCGTGGGCGGGCGGAGCATCGCCGAGCTGGCCGCGCTGCCGCTCGCAAAGCTGCCGGCGCTGCTGCCGACGGGTGACGAGACGGCCCGGGTGCTCACCGCCGACCTGACCGCCCGCATCGCGCCCGTCGTCGAGCTGGGTCTCGGCTATCTGAGCCTCGACCGTCCCGCGCCCACCCTGTCCGCGGGCGAGCTGCAGAGGCTGCGGCTCGCGACACAGCTGCGCTCCGGGCTGTTCGGCGTCGTGTACGTCCTGGACGAGCCGTCGGCGGGACTGCACCCGGCGGACACCGAGGCCCTGCTGACGGTGCTGGAGCGGCTGAAGGCGGCGGGCAACTCGGTGTTCGTGGTGGAGCACCACCTCGCCGTGATGCGCGGCGCCGACTGGATCGTGGACGTCGGTCCGCGGGCGGGCGAGCACGGCGGGCGGGTGCTGTACAGCGGGCCGGTGGCCGGGCTGGCCGAGGTCACGGAGTCGGCGACGGCCCGCCACCTCTTCGACCGCTCCCCCGCCCCGGCCCGCGAGGTGCGCGAGCCCCGGGGCGTCCTGACGGTCGGTCCGGTCACCCGGCACAACCTGCGCGGGGTGAGCGCCGACTTCCCCCTCGGTGTCCTCACGGCGGTGACCGGCGTGTCCGGGTCCGGGAAGTCCACGCTCATCGGCGGGATCACGCCGGAGCTGCCGGGCGTGGGGCGGCTCGTCTCCGTCGACCAGAAGCCGATCGGCCGCACCCCGCGTTCCAACCTGGCCACCTACACGGGCCTGTTCGACGTGGTGCGGAAGGTCTTCGCGGCCACCGACGCGGCACGCGAGCGGGGCTACGGCGTCGGCCGGTTCTCCTTCAACGTGCCGGGCGGGCGCTGCGAGACCTGCCAGGGCGAGGGGTTCGTCGGCGTGGAGCTGCTGTTCCTGCCGAGCACCTACGCGCCGTGCCCGGACTGCGGCGGGGCGCGCTACAACCCCGGAACGCTCGAGGTGACGTACCGGGGACGGAACATCGCCGAGGTGCTGGACCTGACGGTGGAGGGCGCGGCGGGGTTCTTCGCGGACACCCCGGCCGCCGCGCGCAGCCTGGGCGCGCTGCTCGACGTCGGGCTCGGCTATCTGCGGCTCGGCCAGCCCGCGACGGAGCTGTCCGGCGGGGAGGCGCAGCGCATCAAGCTGGCGAGCGAGCTGCAGCGGGGGCGGCGCGGCCACACCCTGTACCTGCTGGACGAGCCGACGACCGGTCTGCACCCGGCCGACGTCGAGGTGCTGATGCGGCAGTTGCACGGGCTGGTGGACGCCGGGCACACGGTGGTCGTCGTGGAGCACGACATGACGGTGGTGGCGGGCGCCGACTGGGTGATCGACCTCGGGCCGGGCGGCGGCGACGCGGGCGGCCGGATCGTCGCCGCGGGTCCGCCGGCCCGGGTGGCGCGGGCGGCGGGCAGCGCCACCGCGCCGTATCTGGCGGAGGTCATGGAGGGCGGGGGGGGGGGGGGGGGGGGGGGGGGGGGGGGGGCGCCGCGGGGGGGGCGGGGGGGGGGGCGGGGGGCCCCCCCCCCCCCGGCGCGCCAAGCAGAAGAGAATTTAGGGGGGGGTAAATTGATACAGCGACAC
>NZ_JBIAHR010000010.1:0-53852 GCF_042870695.1 Streptomyces sp. NPDC006384 | reverse complement strand
GCGGGCGGCCGCCGGCCCCCCCGTCCCAGCCCCCCGCGCCCCCCGCCCGCCCCGCCCCCCCCCCCGGGGCCGGGGGGGGGGGGCCGGGGGGGCGGGGGCGCCCCCCCCCCCCCCCCCCCCCCCCCCCCCCCCCCCCCCCCCCGCGGGACGGCCGACGGCTACCTGCGGCCCCGCCGGGTGTCGTCGTCGTCGGTGAGGTCCTCCGTCTCGGCCTCGATCCTCTCCTTGCGGACGCGGCCGCGCACGGTCTCGTTCTCCGTGTGCTCCTCCGTGGTCATCCGGACGCGCTCGACGGGCACCGTCTCCGTCTCCACGACGGGGCGCTCCTCGTGCAGGGTGACCTCGTGCTCGGCCTCCGTGAAGGCCGGGCCGGAGAGCGCCTCGTCACGGTTGGCGTCCGTGATCGGCTCACGCTCCACCCGTACTTCCTCGTGGCGCACCGGGACGGTCTGCTGGACCTCCTCCGTGACGACGTACTTGCGCAGCCTGGCCCGGCCGACCTCGCGCTGCTCGACGCCGACGTGCATCTGCTCCTCCGAGCGGGTCATCGCGTCGTCGCCGCCGCGCGCGCCCGTCCGGCCGGAGGTCTCCCGGCGTCCCGCGGCACCGGCCGCGCCGGCGGTGCCCGCCACGCCGGCCGCACCGGCGTCGCCGGTCCTGCCGGTGCCCGCGGCCCAGCGGCCGTCGTCGGTCCGCTCGGCCTCGGACAGCACGCTGTCCCAGTTGATGCCGTAGTAGTCGTAGAGCCGGTGCTCCTCGGTCTCCGACAGATGGCCGCCCGCGTCGACGTCGACATTGGGCGCGCCCTTGACCTGGTCCTTGCGGTACGGGACCTCGAGGTGGTCCTCCACCAGCGAGGCGTCTCGGATGGGCACGAACGACTCGTTGGAACCGAAGAGGCCCGTCTTGACGCTCACCCACTCGGGACGCCCGGTCATGTCGTCGAAGAAGACGTGCTTGGCCTCGCCGATCTTGTTGCCGTCCCCGTCGTAGACCGGGTGGTCCAGGAGGTCGGCGATCTCTTCACGGGTGATCATCTGGCATCACCCTCCTTCCGGAGTGCCTGTAGTCCGGATGTCCGCTCCGGCACTCCGAAAACGGAACACAGGGAACAAAAGGCACTAACTTTTCGTATGCGCTTTCTCCCGGTGACCGTGCCGGCCGTCCCACGTCCCCGGTCCCGCCGGCCGGGCGGCGTCGGCGAGCGAGCGGCGGTCGCGGTGGCGGCCGGGCGGAAGGGGCGGGCACACCTCCACCTCGGCCGTCAGCCCACTTGCCGTCACCACCCGCCACACCGAGGCGAGCAGCGTGTCCTCGCCGACGAACGCGGGCACCGTGCTCACCGTCCCCCGTCCGGTCCGGTAGCGGATCCGTACCGGCTGGACCGGCGCCCCCGCGTCCAGCGCGGCCTGGAACACGGCCCGGCGGAAGCGGCCGCGGGCGCGCCCGCACCAGGTGCTGCCCTCGGGGAAGGCGGCGACCGCGGCGCCCTCGCGCAGCGCCCGCGCCACCAGGGCGACGGTGTCCGGCAGTGCCCGCAGCCGGTCGCGCTCGATGAACACCACGCCCGCCCGCGCGGCGAGGCCGCCCGCCACCGGCCACCGGCGGATCTCGCTCTTGGCCAGCATCCTGGCGGGGCGCACGGCGGCGAGCAGCGGGACGTCCAGCCAGGAGACGTGGTGGGCGACCAGCAGCAGTCCCCCGGCCGGCGCGGCGGCGCCGGTGACGCGGACCCGGACCCCGGCGGCCCGCACGATCCAGCGGCACCAGCGGCGCACCAGTGCGGCCGGCACCCGCGGGCGGGCCGGCGTCAGCGCGACCGCGATCCCGGCGAGCAGCAGGACGGCGACCGCCGCGAGCCGCGGCACGGCCCGTACCACGGCGCCCGCGGCACGGTCCGGCTCCACACAGGTCCCCGGGGTGCAGGGCGCGGCGGGCAGCCAGGCGCTCACCGGGCCGGGAGCAGCGAGAGGAAGTGCCGCAGGTACCGCGGGTCGACGCGGCTCATGGGCAGCAGCACGTACAGGTCGGCGACGCCGAAGTCCACGTCGTGCGCGGGCTCCCCGCAGACCCAGGCGCCCAGGCGCAGGTAGCCGCGGAGCAGGGCGGGCAGTCCGGTGCGGGCGGCGGGCGCCGAGGCGTGCGGCGTCCACGGGAGCAGGGGGCGTACGCGGTACTCCTCGGGGGCGAGGTGGCCGGTCCTGACCCGGTTCCAGGCGGCGGAGGCGAGCTGCCCGCCGTCGGCGAGCGGGAGGGAGCAGCAGCCCGCCAGCCACTCGTGGCCCCGTTCGGTCATGTAGCGGGCCAGGCCGGCCCAGATCAGTGCGATGACGGCGCCGTCGCGGTGCTCGGGGTG
The DNA here is from genome assembly GCF_042870695.1 of Streptomyces sp. NPDC006384. NCBI lineage: Bacteria > Bacillati > Actinomycetota > Actinomycetes > Kitasatosporales > Streptomycetaceae > Streptomyces > Streptomyces sp. NPDC006384. Next base: position 51,496 of record NZ_JBIAHR010000010.1, on the reverse strand, counting down.
GACGCAGGAGCGGCCGACCTCGACCAGGGAGGGACGTATCGGGTCCAGGGCGGAGAGGTCGAACTCGCCCTGCGCGTACAGCCGTCCGGCGACGGCGGCCCGTTCGGGCGGCAGCAGCCGGTAGGTGCCGACGACCTGTCCGGTCGTCTCCTCGCGCACGATCAGGTGGTCGCAGTGGGCGTCGAAGGGGTCGATGTCGTGGCCGGGCTGCGGGCTCGTCAGCAGGGCGCCCATCTCCCCGGCGAACACGTCGTGCCGCAGCCGCTGCGCGGCGCGCACCTCCTCCTCGTCGCGGGCGAGTGCGACGGTGTAGTGCCGGGGCGCGGTGGGCAGCGGGGGGCGGTCTGCGGTCAGTACGCCGGTCATGGGTGCTCTCCTGGTCGCGGGGCCGGGTCCGCCCCAGTTCTTCCGACGGGGGCTGTCCTCAGCGTGACCGGCACCGGGAGAGCGGATGTGGGATTGCTGAATGCCAGGGGCGGGAAGCGAGACGGGGCCGGGAGGAGCACCTCTCCCGGCCCCGCCCGTCCGCGCTCTCCGGCGAACGTCCGGTGGGGCTACTTGCGGGCCGCCTTGCGGGTGGCGCGCAGCCACTCCTTGTTCATGCTGGTGATGGAGAACAGCGGAATGCCCTTGGGGCAGGCGGTCGCGCACTCGCCGGCGAGCGTGCAGCCGCCGAAGCCCTCCTCGTCCATCTGCGCGACCATGTCCAGCACGCGGGTCTCCCGCTCGGGCGCCCCCTGCGGCAGCACGTTCAGGTGGTTGACCTTCGCGGAGGTGAAGAGCATCGCCGCCCCGTTCGGGCAGGCGGCGACGCACGCGCCGCAGCCGATGCACTCGGCGTGCTCGAAGGCGAGGTCGGCGTCGGGCTTCGGCACCGGCGTGGCGTGGGCCTCCGGGGCGGCGCCCGTGGGCGCGGTGATGTAGCCGCCGGCCTGGATGATGCGGTCGAAGGCCGAGCGGTCGACGACCAGGTCCTTCACGACCGGGAAGGCGGCGGCCCGCCAGGGCTCGATGTCGATGGTGTCGCCGTCCTTGAAGGACCGCATGTGGAGCTGGCAGGTGGTGGTGCGCTCGGGGCCGTGGGCGTCGCCGTTGATGACCAGCGAGCAGGCGCCGCAGATGCCCTCGCGGCAGTCGTGGTCGAAGGCGACCGGGTCCTCGCCCTTGAGGACGAGCTCCTCGTTGAGGGTGTCGAGCATCTCCAGGAACGACATGTCCGGCGAGATCCCGTCCACCTCGTACGTGGACATGGCACCGTCGGCGGCGGCGTTCTTCTGGCGCCAGACGCGCAGGGTGAGCTTCATGCGTAGCTCCGCTGGGTGGGGTGGACGTACTCGAAGACCAGGTCTTCCTTGTGCAGGACGGGCGCTTCGCCGGTGCCGGTGAACTCCCAGGCGGCCGCGTACGCGAACTCGTCGTCCTTGCGGGCGGCCTCGCCGTCCGGGGTCTGGGACTCCTCTCGGAAGTGGCCGCCGCAGGACTCCGTGCGGTGCAGCGCGTCGAGGCACATCAGCTCGGCGAGCTCCAGGTAGTCGACGATGCGGTTGGCCTTCTCCAGGGACTGGTTGAACTCCTCGCCGGTGCCGGGGACCTTGACGCGCCGCCAGAACTCCTCGCGGATCCGCGGGATGCGCTCGAGGGCCTCGCGCAGGCCGGAGTCGGTGCGGGCCATGCCGCAGAACTCCCACATCAGTTCGCCGAGTTCGCGGTGGAAGGAGTCGGGGGTGCGGTCGCCGTCCACGGACAGGAGCAGGTTGAGCCGGTCCTCGGTCTCGGCCAGCACCTCCTGCACCACCGGGTGGCCGGCGTCCACCTCCTCCTTGTGCGGGTTGCGGGCGAGGTAGTCGTTGACGGTGGCCGGCAGGACGAAGTAGCCGTCGGCCAGTCCCTGCATCAGGGCGCTCGCCCCGAGCCGGTTGGCGCCGTGGTCGGAGAAGTTGGCCTCGCCGATCGCGAACAGGCCGGGGACGGTGGTCTGGAGGTCGTAGTCGACCCACAGTCCGCCCATCGTGTAGTGCACGGCGGGGTAGATCCGCATCGGCACCCGGTACGGGTCCTCGTCGGTGATCCGCTGGTACATGTCGAAGAGGTTGCCGTACTTGGCCTCGACCGCCTTACGGCCCATGCGCGCGATGGCGTCGGCGAAGTCCAGGTACACGCCCTGTCCGCCGGGGCCCACTCCCCTGCCCTCGTCGCAGACGTTCTTGGCGGCGCGGGAGGCGATGTCGCGCGGGACCAGGTTGCCGAAGGACGGGTAGATGCGCTCCAGGTAGTAGTCGCGCTCGTCCTCGGGGATCTCGTTCGGCGGCCGGTCGTCGCCCTTGGCCTTCGGCACCCAGATCCGGCCGTCGTTGCGCAGCGACTCGCTCATCAGCGTCAGCTTGGACTGGTGGTCGCCGGTGCGCGGGATGCAGGTCGGGTGGATCTGCGTGAAGCAGGGGTTGGCGAAGTACGCGCCGCGCCGGTGCGCCCGCCACACGGCGGTCGCGTTGGAGTTCATGGCGTTGGTCGACAGGTAGAAGACGTTGCCGTAGCCGCCGCTCGCCAGGACCACGGCGTCGGCGAAGTACGTGTCGATCCTCCCGGTGATCAGGTCCCGGGCGACGATGCCGCGCGCCCGGCCGCCGACGACGATCAGGTCGAGCATCTCGGTGCGCGGGTGCATCTCGACGTTGCCGGCCGCGATCTGCCTCGACAGCGCCTGGTAGGCGCCGAGCAGCAGCTGCTGGCCCGTCTGGCCGCGGGCGTAGAAGGTGCGGGAGACCTGGACGCCGCCGAAGGAGCGGGTGTCGAGCAGGCCGCCGTACTCGCGGGCGAAGGGCACGCCCTGGGCCACGCACTGGTCGATGATCTCGACGGAGATCTGCGCGAGCCGGTGCACGTTGGACTCGCGGGCCCGGAAGTCGCCGCCCTTGACGGTGTCGTAGAAGAGGCGGTGGATCGAGTCGCCGTCGTTGCGGTAGTTCTTCGCGGCGTTGATGCCGCCCTGCGCGGCGATGGAGTGGGCGCGGCGCGGGGAGTCCTGGTAGCAGAACTGGACGACCTTGTAGCCCTGTTCGGCGAGGGTGGCGCCGGCCGAGCCGCCCGCCAGGCCGGTGCCGACGACGATGACGGTCTGCTTGCGCCGGTTGGCGGGGTTGACCAGCTTCGCCTCGAAACGGCGCCTGTCCCAGCGCTCGGCGATGGGTCCGGCGGGCGCCTTGGTGTCGGCGACCGGCTCTCCGGTCGTGTAGTCGGCGTAGGTAGTCATGGTCAGCTCACCACTCCGGTCATGACGCCCACGGGGACGGCGACGAAACCGGCCGTGAGCAGCAGCGCGAGGACGTTCGCGACGGTCTTCAGGGCGCGGTCGCGGGTGCGGCCGCCGGCGCCGAGGGTCTGGGCCGCGGACCAGAAGCCGTGCCGGATGTGCAGGCCGAGGGCGAGCATCGCGACGATGTAGACGGCGTTGCCGTACCAGGTGGAGAAGGTGTCCACGACGTTCTGGTAGGGCCTGCCGCTCTCGAAGCCGCCGGAGTGCACGGTGCCGGTGGTCAGGTCCAGGATGTGCCAGACGACGAACAGGCCGAGGATGATCCCGCCCCAGCGCATGGTGCGGGTCGCGTAGCTCGCGCGCGGCTTTCTGTGCACGTACTTGACGGGCCGCGCCCGGATGTCGCGGCGGCTGAGCTGGTACGCGGACGTGGCGTGGGCGACGACGGCGACGACCAGCACGACGCGGACCAGCCACAGCGTCCACTCGTAGTGCATGAACGGCTCGCCGACCGTGCGCAGCCAGTGGGCGTAGTGGTTGAACTCGCCCGCGCCGAAGAAGATCTTCAGGTTTCCGATCATGTGGGCGACCAGGTAGAGCAGCATGACGAGACCGCTGACCGCCATCACCGTCTTCTTGCCGACGGTCGAGTCCCACATGGTGCGCGCCATGGACGGCCGTCGGTCCGTCCGCGTTGCCAGAGCCATGTCGCAGACGCTACGGGGAACACGCCTCATCGGTCCAAGACATGGTCCGGCTCGATTCCATAGGGAACGCCTATCGCCGGCGTAAGCTTGCGGCATGCAGTTCCAGCAGCTCCAGTACTTCGTGGCGGTCGCCGAGACCCGTCACTTCACCCGGGCCGCGGAGTCCGTGCACGTGGCGCAGCCCTCGCTGTCGCAGCAGATCAGGGCGCTGGAGCGGGAGCTGGGCGCCGACCTCTTCCTGCGGGCGCGGGGCAACATCACGCTCACCGACGCCGGCGAGGCGCTGCTGCCGCTGGCCCGGCGGATCCTGGCCGACGCCGACACCGCCCGGCACGAGGTGCTGGAGCTGGTGCAGCTGCGCCGGGGCCGGGTCCGGCTGGGCGCCACGCCGAGCCTGTGCACGGGGCTGCTGCCCGACGTGCTGCGCGCCTTCCACGACCGCTATCCCGGTGTCCGGCTGCTGATCGAGGAGAGCGGCTCGCACGACCTGGTGCGGGAGCTGGCCCGCGGCGCGCTCGACCTGGCGCTGGTGGTCCTGCCGCTGCCCACCGCGTCGCCGGCGCTGACCACGGTGGAGCTGCTGCGGGAGGACCTGGTGGTGGTGTCGTCGCCGGAGGCGCCCCGGCCGGGCGGCGGGCGGCGCACGGTGCGGATCGCCGACCTGGAGGGCGAGCGGCTGGTGATGTTCCGGCACGGGTACGACCTGCGGGAGCTGACCGTGGCCGCGTGCCGCGCGGAGGGCTTCGAACCGGACTTCGCGGTGGAGGGCGGGGAGATGGACGCGGTGCTGGGGTTCGTGCGGGCGGGGCTGGGCGTGGCGGTCGTCCCCCGGATGGTGGCGGCCCGGTCGGGGCGCGGGCTGCGGGTCACCCCGCTGGCCCGCCCGGGCCTGCACCGCACCATCGCCCTGGCCCACCGCAGCGACGTGGCCCCGCCGCGGGCGGCACGGGAGCTGCAGCGGATGCTGCTCGAGCGGTGACTGTCCCTCCGGGGCGGGCCGGGCCCCGGCCGCGGCGCGGGGATGCGGCGTTCGTCCGGATGCGGGTCGGCCATGGCTGAGCGCGCGGTTCCCGCGCCCCTGGCGGAGCGCTCCCCCGGCGCCCGGGACAGGACGCCGGGGAGACGGTCACGCCGTGGCGTCGACCAGCGCCAGCTCGTGCAGGCGGTCCGGCGGGCCCGGACGGGCGTAGTACCAGCCCTGGGCCGTGTCGCAGCCCAGGATGCGCAGCTGCTCGGCCTGGGCTCCGGTCTCCACGCCCTCCACGGTGACGGTGAGGTCCAGGCTGTGGGCCAGGGCGACGATCCCCTCGACGATCTTGAGGTCGACGGGGTCCGCCGGGAACCGCTGCATGCTCTGGGTGAAGGAACGGTCCAGCTTGAGGACGCTCACCGGCAGCCGGCGCAGGTTGGCGAGGTTGGAGTAGCCGGTGCCGAAGTCGTCCAGGGCGATGTCCACACCCATCTCGGCCAGCCGCCGCAGCGGCTTCAGCAGGTCGTCGTCGGCGCCGATCAGCGCGGACTCCGTCACCTCCAGGCAGAGCGCGTCGGGCGCGACACCGGTCCGTTCCAGGATCTCGACGGTGTCCTGGACCAGCCCGGGGTGGGTGAGCTGGCAGGGCGAGAGGTTGACGTTGATGCGCAGCGGGCCCGCGGTGGTCGTCCCGCCGTACCGCTCCCGCCACACGCGGGCCTGCCGTACGGACTGCTCCAGCACCCAGCGGCCCAGCGGCACGATCAGCCCGGTGTGCTCGGCGAGCGGGATGAAGCGGTCCGGGCCGAGCACCCCGTGCTGCGGGTGCAGCCAGCGCACCAGCGCCTCGGCGCCGCGCACACTGCCGTCGCCGAGGTGCACCAGCGGCTGGTACTCGATGAAGAACTCGCCCCGCTCCAGCGCCGCCGGCAGCGCGGTCGTCAGCCCGTGCCGGGTGATGACGCGGGCGTCGGCCTCGGGGTCGGCGAACTCGAAGCGGTTGCCGCCCGCCGACTTGGCCCGGTACATGGTGATGTCGGCGCTGCGCAGCACCTCCGCCGGGCTGTGTTCCCCGGCCGGTCCCTCGACGATGCCGATGCTGCCGCGCACGGTCAGTTCACGGCCGTCGATGCTGATGGGGGCGAGCAGCGCGTTCATGATGCGCCCGGCGAGCTCGTCCACCTCGTGCCGGGTGTCCGTGCCGGTGGTCAGCGCCACGAACTCGTCGCCGCCGAGCCGGGCGACCATCTCGCCGGGCGCGGTGGCGCAGGACTGCAGCCGGTCGGCGACCTCCACCAGCAGCCGGTCGCCGGCGGCGTGGCCGAGGCTGTCGTTGACGGTCTTGAAACCGTCGAGGTCGAGATAGCACAGGCCGAACCGCCGGCCCGGCCCCGCGCCGAGGGCCTTCTCCAGGCGCTCGAAGAAGAAGCTGCGGTTGGGCAGCCCGGTCAGCGCGTCGTGGGTGGCCTCGTAGCGCAGCCGCAGATGGAGCAGCCGGCGCTCGGTGGTGTCCTCCATCAGCGCCAGCTGGTACTGCGGGGTGCCGTCGGCGTCGCGCAGCAGGGAGACGGTGAGGTTGGTCCACAGGACCGTGCCGTCGGGCCGGTAGAAGGCCTTCTCGCAGTGGTAGGCCTCGCGTTCGCCGCGCACCAGCTCCTCGTAGAGCCGCCAGGTCTGGGGCGCGTCGTCGGGGTGGGTCCACTCCCGGACGTTGCGGCCGCGCAGCGCCGGGTCGGGCAGGCCGAACATCCGCGCCAGCGCCCCGTTGACCTGCAGGACGGTGCCGTCGAGGCCGGCGATGCCGATGCCTATGGCGGCACCCTCGAACACCGCGCGGAAACGTGCCTCGCTGGCGTGCAGGGCCTCGGCCACCACGCCCTGCGCGGTCAGGGCGGCCTGGGCGATGGCCTGCTGTTCGGCCAGCGTCCGTTCGCGCAGCGCCTCGGCGAACCCGGCCGCCATGGCGTGCTGCAGCCGTGCCGAACGCGCCCGCAGGTCCTCCGGGTCGCCGTCCTCGCCGCAGTACAGCACCAGATAGGCGTCCACGCAGTCCAGCGTGCGGGCGAGGGCGTCGGGGTCGGTGCAGTGCGCGTCGACGAGGGCCGCGCCGACCGTCTTCGCCTCGTCCGCGTCGAGGCTCCGGGCGTGCAGCAGCTCGCGCAACCGGCGGGCCAGCGGCACCAGTTCCTCCTCGAACTCGGCCCGCGTCGACGACGTCGAGGTCACCGGGAACACCGCCCGGCTCCAGATCGTCGCGAAACGGCGGAGTCTGTCCTGCGCCCCGCCCGGCTCCGCGCTCACGCCGTACGCCCCACGCCCGCGAAACCGGAGAAGGCGTACGGGTCCTCGTCCTCCGGCGCCGACTCGGGCCGCCAGCGCGGCATCGGGACCAGGCCGGGTTCCACCATGTCGTACCCCTCGAAGAACCGCGCGATGTCCTCACGCGAACGCATGATCAGCGGATTGCGGATGTCCTTGTACACCTCCACCGCGCCGCCCGCCCGATCGGCCGGCAGCGGGATCCCCTCGCAGGAGGCGTGCGTCAGCACGAGCAGACTGCCGGGCGCGAGCGCGCCGCTCAGCTCGGCCACCGCCGCGTAGGGGTCGTCCGCGTCTTCCACGAAGTGCAGTATGGCAACGAGCAGCAGGGCCACCGGACGATTCAGGTCGATGAGCCGCTCCACCTGCGGACTGGAGAGGATCGCCTGCGGCTCGAGCAGGTCGGCGGCGACGGCGTCCGCGTCCTCGTCGCCCGCGAGGACCGCCCGGCTGTGCGCGACCGCCACCGGATCGTGGTCGACGTACACCACACGGGCACCGGGCCGCGCCGCGCGGGCCGCCTCGTGGACGGTGCCGAAGGCGGGGATGCCGGAGCCGATGTCGAGGAACTGGCCGATGCCCTCCCCGGCCGCGAAACGCACCGCGCGGCGCAGGAACGCCCGGTTCGCCCGCACGATCCCGGGGAGACCCGGCATGAACTCCATCGCCCTGCGGGCCGCTTCGCGGTCGGCCTCGAAGTTGTGCGAACCGCCCAGGTAGAAGTCGTGGATGCGGGACACGCTCGGCACCGAGATGTCGATGCTCCGTGGGGCCCGGACAGGGCGCTCCATCTGTCTCTCCAAGGCTCGGGCGATCCGGTGTTCGAGCCGAGGCTACTGATCACCGGCCGGAGGGGCGAGCCCGGGCCGGGGCGGACCGGCCGTTCCCGGTCACTGCCCGCGGCACGTGCCGGGTGCCGGAGCGCGTCGCGGTACGCGGACGGAGACGGGTCCGCCGCCGCCCGGGGCGGGCGGGGAGCGGCCGCGGAAAGGGGAGTTGCCGCTTCCCAAACGCACCGGCCGGCTGCCCGCCGGGCACGACGGCGCGCCAAGTACCGTCGCTTTCCAGATCGTTGCTGACGCCGCCCCTCTGCCACCCGCGAAGGCGGATGCCGTCGCGGCACCGGCCGGCCGCCGGTCAAACCGCGCGACCGCCCCGTTCCCTCCTTCGGGGCAATCCGCCGCTTACCCCGCGTGGTCCCGTGCGCAAGGCCGGATGATCACGTCGTGCATGGACCCGAACCGACCCGATCCGCCTTCGCCGGGCGGGTGTTGGCCCTGGTGACACTGGCGTTCGCGCTCGCCGGCGCACCGGCCGGCCCGGCGCAGGCCGACGCCTGCGCGTACGCCTCGACCGGCCCGGACGGCACCGACGCGGTGGCGGTCGCCGGGGACGCCCCCTGGCCCGACTTCCCGCCGTGCCCACGGCCCACGCCGACGCCGCCCCCGGCACCGCCCGCGCCGAAGCCCCCGCCACCGAAGCCGACGCCCCCACCGGCACCGCCCGCGCCGAAGCCTCCGCCACCCCCCGCCCCGAACCCCGAACCGCCACCCGCACCGCCCCCGGTGCCGGCACCACCGGCACCGACACCGACTCCCGCACCGACACCGACACCGACACCGAGCCCCACGCCGGTGCCGGCACCGCCCCGCCCGGCTCCGTCCGCACCGGCCCCGTCCGCCACTGCGGCCCCCCGTCCGTCGCTCACCCCCGTGCACTACCCGCGCCACCGCACCGCCCGGGTGCAGCAGCGGTCCTCGCGCGGAGTCACCTCACCCCTGGTCTTCGTCCTGCTCGTCACGGTGCCCGCCGTGGTGGCCGTCGCCGCGCTGCGCGCGCGCTGATCCCTGGAGGCTTCCCTTGCCGGAATGGCTTGTTCTCATCCTCGCGATGCTGGCCGCCTGCGCCGTCGTGGTCGTCATCACCCTGCTGCGGCACCGCACCGCGCCCGACGACGAGGACACCACCGAGACCCCGGACGTCATCGAGTACATGACCATGTGGATCGGTGTCGTGTACGCCATCGTCCTCGGTCTGGCCATCGCCGGGGTGTGGGAGGCGCGCAGCGCCGCCCAGGACCACGTGCAGACGGAGGCGGTGGCGCTGCACGAGATCTCCGAGCGCGTCCGGGTCTATCCGCCCGAGGTCCGTGACCGCATCCGGGAGGATGTCAACGCCTATGTCGGACACGTCGTGAACGCCGAGTGGAAGACCATGGCCGACGAAGGCCGGGTCACCGAGCGGGGCACCGAACTCCTCGACCGGGTCCGCGCGGACGTCACCGACTACGAACCGAGGACCGACTTCGAGGCCCAGGCGTACCAGCCGCTCGTCGACCAGGTGGCCCTGGCGGACCAGGCCCGCGCCGCCCGCGCGGGCTCGACCGGGGCGACGATGCCGGGCGTGGTGTGGTTCGGGCTCGTCGCCGGCGCCGTCATCACCATCGGGATGGTCTTCGCCCTGCAGATCCAGCGCACCTCGCGCGAACTGGTCCTCGCCGGGCTGTTCTCCGCGCTGATCGCCTTCATCCTCTTCCTGATCTGGGACTTCGACGCGCCCTACGGCCGTGGGGTCTCGGCCTCGACGGATCCGTTCCTGAGTCTCTTCCCGGGCGTCAAGGGCTGACGCCCGCCGCGGGCCGTCCCGGCACGCGTGCACGGGGGGGGTGCCCACCGGCGCGTCGGCACGCCGGCACCGTCCCCCGTCCGCCGGGACGGCGTCGCCCGGGCGGCCCACACGCCGTGCCCCGTTCGCGCGACTGCGATCGCGTCCGTGAACGGGGCTTCCTAGCGTTTTCGGCATCGAGGTGCATTCCAGGTGCGAGCGGAACCGGTCCGCAGCTGCTCCTCGGGACCCGGAGGACTCACCATGCGTGCGATATCCGCCGCCTCGACCGCGCTGCTCGGCGTCGCCGCCCTCGCTTCCTGTGTACCGGCCGGGGCGGCCGTGGGCACCACGCCGTTCGGTTTCGACGTCCGGCCCGCCACCGTAGCGGCGGGCGGCACGGTCACTCTGCACGTGGACCGCTCCGACGGCCGGTGCCGGGGCCGGGTGACGGTCGCGTCCGCGGTGTTCGACACGGTCACCATCCCGCGCAGGCACTTCTCGGCGCAGGCGGTGATCGACCGGGACGCCCGGCCCGGCGCGGCCTACCAGGTGTCGTTCACCTGTGAGGGGAGGACGGGCACCACGCGTCTGACCATCGCCGGCGGCCACCCGCACCGCCCCGGCACCGTGCCGCACAAGGGGGTGCACGCCGGTGAGGGCGGCAGCATCGCCGGGTTCGACCTGAAGACGACCGGGCTCGGCGTCGTGCTCGTCGCGGGCACGGTCGGGGCGGCGTACCACCTGTCGCGCCACCGCTCCGGCGGGAAGGACGCCTGACGTCTCCGCTCCACAGGGCTTTGCCCCGGACCCCGAGAATCCGCCGCCGGGTCCGGGGCAAAGCCCTGTGGCGACGTGCGCTGCGGCGGGCGCACGGGGGGCGGGCCGGTCTCGCGCACCACCGTCCCGCGAGCCGCCGGGGCCCCGGACCCGCCCCCCGAAGGCGGAGCCCCGGCGGTCCCGGCGCGGACGGGGTCAGATGCGGCGCTCGGCCCGGCGGCGCATCCAGAACAGGCCGCCGCCGGCCACGGCCGCGGCCACGAGACCGCCGCCGATCGCGACGTCCGTGGGCGTCGCCCCGGTGGAGCTGCTGCCGCCGACACCGCCGCGGACACCGCCGATGACGGTGAAGGCGGCCGGACGGGTCAGTGTCCTGCCCGAGCAGTTGACCGTGATGTCGTAGGACCCGGGCCGGGCGTCGCGCCTGATGGTGGCGGTGCCCTTGGAGGTCTCGTTGGCGCCCCTGACCGGGGTCAGGTGGGCCCGGCCGAAGGCGTCCGAGGTCATCGTGCCGCCCTGCGGGCAGCCGTCGACCGTGACGGTCAGCTGGCCGCCGCGTGCGATGACACTGGGCATGGCGACGATGTTGCTCGGCGTGTTGTGGTCCCCGCCCGCGGTGGCCGCGGGAGCGGCCAGTCCCAGGACAGCGACCGCGGCACCCGCGGCCGCCAGGGCACGAGAGTTGCGCATGTCATCCTCCGCGGAAGACGCCCCGGGACCCGTCCCCGGTCGATCGGCGAGAAAGCGTCTCCCAGAAAGACCCTCAGTTGCCGTGCCCCGCACCGCATTTCGGCGATGGTCCGTCCTGGTGAGCGGCTCTGCCGGGCGGGAACCCGCGGACAGGCATCGCCGCAGGTCACGGACCGTCAGAAGTTTCCTGCCGGGGATGTCCCGGATGGCTCACCGCGACGGGCACGGGCCACCCGTTCGCATGCGCCCCGTCGCCGCCCGGATGCGCCGCGCTTAGCGTGCTCGTATGCGCGGACGACACGGCGACGGCCGTGCCGAGAGGGGATGGCGAATGTACGGATCCGAGGAGCTGGCCGAAGAGGAGGCGCGGCGGAGGAGACGCGCTCCCTGGGGCGTGATAGCGCTGGTGCTGCTGACCGGGCTCGCACTCATCCGCAACGGCTCCGGGGAGTTCGACGAGGGTCCGCCGCAGCCCGCGTCCGCCGCCGCCTCGGACACGCGCGTCGCCGAGGTCCGGGACCCGGCGGCGGGTCCCGCCCCGCTGGCGTACGCCGTCCCCGACCGGGTCATGATCCCCGCCATCCAGGTCGACGCGCCGATCATGCCGGTCGGTCTGGACGCGGACGGCTGGGTCGGCGCCCCGCCGCCGGAGGACCCGAATCTGGCCGGCTGGTTCACCGGCGCCGTCTCCCCGGGCGAGAAGGGCACCGCGGTGGTGGTCGGCCACGTCGACAACCAGCAGGGCCCGGCCGTCTTCTACGGGCTCGGTGCCCTGAAGAAGGGGAACAGGGTCGAGGTGTCCCGCCAGGACGGGAAGACGGCGGTGTTCGAGATCTACGGCGTCGAGGTCTTCGAGAACGACGACTTCCCCGCCGACCGCGTCTACGCCTCCAAGGGCGCCCCCGAGCTGCGGGTCATCACGTGCGGCGGCGACTTCACCGAGCAGAACGGCTACGAGGGGAACGTCGTCGCCTTCGCCCGCCTGACCGGGGTCCGCTGAGCGTTCCCCCGGCCGGGCGGGCCGCCGCGCGTGTCACAGGCGCTGCTCACAGGTACTGCCGCCGGGGGACGGTGAGGTGGTAGCCGGAGTCCAGCAGGTGCGGCAGGTAGGAACGCAGGGCGCGGACGGTCTGCGAGCGGTCGCCCCCGGCGTCGTGCGCGAGCACCACGACACCGGGGGCGGCGCCGCCCTCGACCCGGTCGACGATGGTGGCGGTGCCGGGGGTGGTCCAGTCGAGGGTGTCGACGGTCCAGGCGAGGGGTTCCATGCCGAGCTCGGCGCCGAGCTGGAAGGCGGCGCGGTTCCACGCCCCGTAGGGCGCGCGGAACCAGCGGGGCGGTTCGCCGTAGGCCTTCTCGACGATCTCGCTGGTGCGTTCCATCTCGGAGCGGATGCGGCGCCGGGTGAGTGTGGTCAGCAGGGGGTGCGACCAGGTGTGGTTGCCGACCACGTGCCCCTCGTCGGCCATCCGGGACAGCAGGTCCCTGTTCCACTCGGCCATCTCCCCGCACACGAAGAACGTCGCGCGCACGTCGTGCTCGGCCAGGGTGTCGAGGATCTCGGGGGTGTAGCGGGGGTCGGGTCCGTCGTCGAAGGTGAGCATCATGACGCGGCCCCGCCCCGACACGCGCAGGATGGGCTCGCTGCGCACGGGCGGCGTACGGGGGGCCGCGCGGGGCGTTCCGTATCCGGTCAGGGGCTGGAGGCGGTAGGCGGAGGGCGCCTGCGGGCGGCGCCCCGGGGCGCCCGGCGCGGGGGCGGCCGGCCGGGCCGCACCGGGGTCCCGGCCCACCGCGAACACCGTGGCCGTGCCGGCCGCTCCGACCGCCGCGGCTCCGGCGAGCAGGGCACGGCGCCGCGTGAGCAAGTGATCCTTCTTCATGACTCATCAGTCGCCCGGCCGCGGACCGGCGCCGCTGAACGACACCGGCGCGGCGGCACGGAACCACCCGGCCGGACCAGCGGCCCGCCGGGCGGGGCCGCCCGGCCGCGGGACGGGCGGCCGGGGTCCGGGCCGGCCGGCGGGGTCCGATAGCCTCGCCGCGTGACGCGACAGCACTCCCACCGGTTCGAGCGGGGCACGGACGGGCCGAAGGTCATCGTGGTCGGGGTGGACGGCTCCGACTCCTCGCTCCGCGCGGCCGCCTACGCCGGCGGTCTGGCCCGGCGGCAGCACGCGCTGCTCGCCGTGGTGTACGTGCAGCCGGTGCTGGCGGCGGGGGCGGCGCTCGGGGCGCCGGTGGCGGACACGACCGACGAGATCGCCGAGGACCTGGTGGCCCGGATCCGGGAGGCGGCCGAGCACGCCAAGGGGGTGTTCGACGTGCGCTGGGAGTTCCACACCTTCCGGGGCGATCCCTACAACGGCCTGGTGAAGGCCGCCGACGAGCTGCGGGCGGACGCCGTGGTGGTCGGCGCCTCCGAGCAGGCCGGGCACCGGATCGTCGGCTCGGTGGCGGTGCGGCTGGTGAAGGCGGGACGCTGGCCGGTGACCGTGGTGCCGTAGCGCCGCCGTCCGGTGTGTCCGGCCGGTCCCGGGTGTGCGTCGTGCCGTCCGTCGGGGGCATGAGTGAGCCATCATGATCCACCGTCAGTCTTCTGCCGACCACGAAGAGGTGGGGCGCATGGCCGGATTCCGTATGGGCACGGGCGTTCTCCGACGCAAACCCATCGAGCAGATCGAGGAGACGGAGGCCGGGGAGGGCACCGGCCTGGTGCGGTCGCTGGGGCTGTGGCAGCTGACGGCCATCGGCGTGGGCGGCATCATCGGTGCCGGCATCTTCACGCTGGCCGGCACCGTCGCCAACGGCACCGCGGGCCCGGCGGTCCTGATCTCCTTCCTCATCGCGGGCGTCGCGAGCGCGGCGGCGGCGCTGTCCTACGCCGAGTTCGCCGGGCTGATCCCGAAGGCCGGCTCGGCGTACACGTACGGCTACGCGGTCCTCGGCGAGCTGGTCGGCTGGTTCATCGGCTGGGACCTGCTGCTGGAGTACACGGCGATCGTGGCGGTGGTCGCGATCGGCATCTCCGGCTACTTCAGCTTCCTGGTCGGCGAGATGGGGGCCGACCTGCCGAACTGGATGCTGGGAGCACCGGGCACCGGGGACGGGCACAAGGTCGACCTGTTCGCGGCGTTGCTGTGCCTGCTGATCGCCTACCTGCTGACACTCGGCATCAAGAACGCGGCCCGCTTCGAGATGGTCGTGGTCGTGCTGAAGGTGCTGGTGGTGCTGGTGGTGGTCGGCGTCGGCGTCTTCCACATCAGCACCTCGAACTACCAGCCGTTCTTCCCGTTCGGGGTCGGCGGCGCGTTCACGGGCGCGGCGACGGTGTTCTTCGCGGTCTTCGGCTACGACGCCATGTCGACGGCGGCCGAGGAGTCGAAGGACGCCCAGCGGCACATGCCGAAGGCGATCGTCTACTCGCTGGTCATCTCGATGGTGCTGTACGTGGCGGCCTGCCTGGTGCTGACCGGCATGCAGAACTACAAGGAGATCGACCCGGAGAGCGGCTTCTCGACGGCTTTCAAGTCGGTGGGGCTCGGTGCGCTGGCCGACGTCATCGCGGTGGGCGCCATCATCGGCATCCTCACCGTGATGTTCACGTTCATGCTGGGCGTCACGCGGGTGTGGTTCAGCATGAGCCGGGACGGGCTGCTGCCCAAGTGGTTCGCCAGGACGCATCCGACGCGGCACGTGCCGACCCGGGTGACCTGGATCGTCGGGGTCGCGTCGGCCGCCATCGCCGGGTTCCTGCCGATCGGCGAGGCGGCCGAGCTGACCAACATCGGCATCCTGCTGGCGTTCGTGGTGGTGTGCGCGGCGGTGATCGTGCTGCGGTACCGGCAGCCGGAGCTGCCGCGCACCTTCCGCACGCCGTTCATGCCGTTCGTGCCGGCGCTGGGGATCGTCTTCTCGATCTGGCTGATCACGTTCCTGCAGTGGCAGACCTGGTCGCGGTTCGCCGTGTGGTTCCTGGTCGGCCTGGTGGTGTACTTCGGGTACTCGTACCGCAGGTCGGAGCTGGCGGGCCGTTAGAGGCCGCGCAGGAAGTCGAGCACGATCCGGTTGAACTCCCCGGGCCGTTCCATGTTCGGGTAGTGGGCGGTGCCCTCGACGGTGACGGAGCGGCCGTCGGGGACGGTGCGCGCGAGCCGTTCGGCCTCCGCGATGAGGTCCGGGGTGTCGAGGGCGCCGTTGACGGTGAGGACCGGGACGCCGATCTCCGGGAGGCGGGCCCAGGTGCCGGTCAGCGGCACGTGGAGGTTCTCCTCGTCCGGCGTGTGCTTGGAGAGGGTGCCGAGGACCATCTCCCGCAGCCTGCGGAGGATGTCCGGGTCGACGTCCTCGGCGGTCCGGTGCTCGCCGGGCAGGAAGCGCAGGAAGGCCGCCAGCCAGCGCTCGACGTCGCCGGCGGCCAGGGCGGCCGCCTGCTCGGCCTGCACTCCCGTGGCCCAGGGGTCGGTGTAACGGAACTCGCTGGTGGCCGCGCCGCACACGACGATCGCGCGGACCAGCTCCGGGTACTCCAGCGCGGTGTCGGTCGCGATGGCCCCGCCCATCGAGACGCCGACCAGCACCGCGGGGCCCGCGTCGAGGTGGCGCAGCAGGGCGGCCAGGTCGTCGGCCCAGCGGAAGGGCCGGGTCGCGTTGGCCGAGGCGCCGTGGCCGCGGACGTCGGGGGCGATGACGCGGTGAGCGGCGGCCAGGGCCGGTGTCTGGGCGTCGAAGACCCGGTGGTCGGCGAATCCGGGGTGCAGCAGCACGACCGGGTCGCCCGTGCCGGTGTCACGGTAGGCGAGGTCGCCGTCGGCTGAGGCGAAGAAACACAGGTCCGAAACAGCAATCATGACAACCAAGTTGTCATCTCGGCAGAGAAATGGCAACCAGGGTGTCATGATGACGGGATGGACGACACCGCCGCACCCCTCCCGCCGGACGAACTCGCCCACCGCCTGACCGAGGTCTACGACCTGGTCGGCCCCCTGTACCGGCGTGCCCAGCGCAGCGTCGAGCAGGGCCTGGCCGGCGAGGGCGTGTCCGTCGGCGTCCGCGCCGTGCTGGCCCTGCTGCACCGGGGCGGGCCGATGACCGTGCCGCAGATGGGCCGGGCGCAGGCGATCAGCCGCCAGTTCGTGCAGCGCATGGTGAACGACGCGGCTGCCCGCGACCTGGTGGAGAGCGTCCCGAACCCCGCCCACCGCCGCTCCCCGCTGATCCGGCTCACCGACGCGGGACGGAGCACGATCACCGGGATCCTCGGCCGGGAGCACGCCGCGCTGCGCACGGTCGGCGGCGCGCTCACCCACGAGGACGTGGCGGCCTGTCTGCGGGTGCTCGGCGAGATGCTGCACGCCCTCGACCACGTCGGCGACGACTGACCCGGCGGCGGCCCGGGGTGGACCGGGCGGCCGTGTTCCGGCGGCAGCCCGGAAGCTCCCCCTACTCCCCCATCACCAGCCCGTCCTGGGCCGCGCCCCGGCCGAGCACCACGTCCCTGATGCGGTCGCGCACGGCGCGCACGTCGGCGCCCTGCTTCAGCGCCCGGTTGAGGTTCACCACCCGGCCGGCGTCCACGTCGAAGAGCTGGGGGACGAACTCGGCCTTCGTCACCCGCCAGCGCTCGCCGGGGCGGGCCGGCGGCGCGAAGGTGAAGCGGCCGATGCTCGACTGGTTGCCCCGCGGATCGCGGACCCCCTCGTCGTTGATCATCTCGCCGGCGATCTGGTCGCCCATGCCGTAGACCACCCAGGTGCCGTTGACCTTCTCGTACGCCTGTGGGACGTGGGCGTGGGTGCCGAGGATCAGATCGATGTCGGGGCGGTCGCCGGTGCGGGCGGCGGTCAGGCTCCGGGCCAGGGTGAGCTGTTCCTCGTCGGGCTCGTCCTGCCATTCGGTGCCCCAGTGCAGGGACACGACGACGACGTCCGCGCCCGCCCCGCGCGCGGCCCGCGCGTCCGTGACGATCCGCTCCTCGTCGATCAGCCGGACGGCCCACGGCTGTCCCGGGGGCGCCGGGCGGCCGTTGGTGTCGAAGGTGTAGGCGAGGTGGGCGACCCGGGCCGCGCCCGCGCGCAGCATCGTCGTGGCGTCGGCCTCCTCCTCGGTGCGGGCCGAACCGGCGTGCCGCACGCCGGCGCGGTCGAGGGCGTCCAGGGTGCGGCGGATGCCGTCCGCACCGTCGTCGAAGGTGTGGTTGGAGGCCGTGGAGCAGCCGTCGTAGCCGGTCGCGGCCAGGCCCTCGGCCACCTCGGGCGGGGACTGGAAGGTCGGGTAGCCGCTGTAGTCGCCGTTCGCGCCGTACACCGTCTCCATGTGGCACAGGGCGAGGTCGGCGCGCGAGACCACGGGTTTCGCGCCGGCGAGCATGGGGCGGAAGTCGTAGCCGGTGCCGCCCGCGTCGAAGCGCGCCCGCTCGATGATCGAGTCGTGCGGCAGGACGTCACCGGAGGCGACCAGGGTGAAGGCCCCGCTCTGCGTCGCGGACGGGGCGGGGGCCGGGCGGGCCGGCGGCTCGTGGTCGCGGGCCTGGCAGGCCGCGCCCGCGGTGAGGAGGGCGGTCAGGGCCAGGGCCACCTGCCGACTGCGTGTGATCATCCGTTCACTCCGCTGGGGTGGGGGGTCGCATACGCGAGGAAAAATCACATTTACCTACAAACAGGTAAGGAGTCGGCCGGTGCGCCGGGCGGCTCCGACACGCCCATTAGCCCGTCCGGCGGGCGCGAACGGCCGCCAGGGGGCACGCCGACCGTTCGTCGGACCGTTCGTCGACGCGGGGCGACCGTCCGTCGCAGACCCGTGCGCGCGCCCTGTCGTCCCGCGGGACCCTGCGATGCCATACGGCCATGACGGCCGGAACCGCCCTCCCCGACGCGACGACCGCCGAGCACGAGCTCGCCGCACTGCAGCGCGAGCACGGCCGGCCGCTCTTCTCGCTGCTGCTGCGGCTCAGCGACGGCGACCGCCAGCGCGCCGAGGACCTCGTGCAGGAGACCCTGGTACGCGCCTGGCAGCACCCCGAGGCGCTGCGCGCCGACGGCTTCGACTCGGTACGGCCCTGGCTGCTCACCGTGGCCCGGCGGCTCGCGATCGACGCGCGCCGGGCCCGGCGGGCGAGGCCCGCGGAGGTCGGCGACGCGGCGCTGGAGAACGCGCCCGTCTGCGCCGACCACGCCGAACGGGCCGCCGCGGCCCTCGATGTGCGCGAGGCTGTGAAGACACTCACGCCGGAGCACCGTGACGTCCTGGTGCTCGTGTACTTCCAGGGGGCGAGTGTGGCGGAAGCCGCGACCGCCCTCGGCATCCCGCCCGGTACCGTGAAGTCCCGCGCGTACTACGCGCTGCGCGCCCTGCGCAAGGTTCTACCGGGTTACACCGCCGACCTGCGGTGAAACCGTCCGCTTGGTCAAGCCTCCGTAAAGCGCCTTGCCGTGGACCCCGGTTGAGTAATCGGCTGTCCTCATCCGTGTTCCGGACGGGGACCCACGACCCGGGTCGGGCGACGCGCACGCACCGGAGGAAGGCAGGAAGGGATGCTGCACAGAGGTCACGAGAGCACGGACGGCGCCGGCGGAGACGAACTGACCGTCCCCATGGCGTGGTTGTACGCCGAGTACATCGCCGACGAACTGCTGCGGACCGGCGACCTGATGCCGCCGACGTCCTTCGAGTTCCGCGCCGGACGGGATGCGCTGGCGCTGACCGTCTTCCTGTCCGACACCGAGGGCGAGCTCGGCGGCGTCCGGGTCGTCACCCACCTGGAGACCTGGCTGTCCCTGACCGCCTACGACCAGCCGTGGCACGAGTGGGTGGGAGAGCGGCTGGCCGAGGCCACGGCCGACGCCGGCGGCCGGCCCTCCCCCGACCTGGAACTGGCCCGGGCGGCCTGGCGCTGGCTGCGGGAGACCGAACTGCTCGCGCCGGACCTGAACGCGGTGCCCGGGGGCGTGCCGGGCACCGGGGAGGACGAGGGGCCGAAGGTGTGGACGCCGGCCTGGCAGCTGGGGCTGCCGCTCGGCCATCTCGCCATCCATCTCTTCTAGCCGCCCCGGGGCCACGCGGGACGCGGAGCACGGGAGCGCCCGGCCGGCTCGTACGGCGTCAGTCGTGGGGCATCACGAACTCCGTCCACACGCACTTGCCGCCGCCGCGCGCCTCCACGCCCCATTCGTCGGCGAGCACGTCGACGAGGGCCAGGCCCCGCCCCGAGACGCTGGAGTCCCCGGAGTCCCGGCGGCGCGGCAGGGCGCTGGAGGCGTCCTCGACCTCGACGCGCAGCCGGCGGTCGGTGCCGGTGAGGAACCTCAGGGTGACGACCGCGGAGCCCTCGGTGTGCATGAGGGCGTTGGTCACCAGCTCGTCGGCGACCAGCTCGATCGCGTCGGCGTGGTCCTCGTCGCCCCAGACGCGGGCCGCGTCGCGGATCGTGCGCCGGGCCTCGGCGAGGGCCTCGGGTTCCCCCGGCGCGACGCGCCGGCGGACCCGGCCGCCGATCCTGGGCGTGTCCAGACCCCGGCGGCGCAGCACGAGCAGGGCCACGTCGTCGTCGCCGCCGCGTTCCTCGGCCGTCTCGATCAGCCGGTCGGCGAGTTCCCGCACGTCCTGCGGGCCGGCGGCGACCAGCTCGGTGAGGGCGCGCAGTCCGTCGTCGAGGTCGGCGCCGGGTTCCTCGACCAGGCCGTCGGTGCACAGGAGCAGGGTGCTGCCGGGGTCCAGCTCGAGGGTGCCGACCGGGTAGGCGAGTCCGCCGAACTCGGCGGACAGGCCGAGCGGCAGCCCGCCCTCCACGGGGACGCGGCGGCAGCTGCCGTCGCCGAGCCGCAGCAGCGGGTCGAGGTGTCCGGCGCGGACCACCTGGACGACTCCGGTGGTCAGGTCGGCCTCCGCGTACAGGCAGGTCGCGAAGCGGTCGGTGTCGAGTTCGTGGAGGAAGACCGAGGCGCGGGCCATCACGGTGGCCGGGGGATGGCCCTCGGCGGCGTAGGCGCGCAGCACGATGCGGAGCTGGCCCATGACGGCGGCGGCGTGCGCGTCGTGGCCCTGGACGTCGCCGATGACGGCGCCGACCCGTCCGCCGGGCAGCGGGATCAGGTCGTACCAGTCGCCGCCGATGTCGCGGCCGAGGGTGCCGCCGATGGTGGCCGCGCGGTAGCGGACGGCGATGTCGCAGCCGGGGACGCTGGGGATGGTGCGCGGCAGCATGGCCTGCTGCAGGCCCTCGGCGAGGTCCATCTCCTGCTCGTAGAGCATGGCCCGCTGCAGGCTCTGCGCGACGCTGCTGCCGAGGGCGACGAGCACGTTGCGGTCCTCCGGCGAGAACCCGTGGCGGTCGCTGTAGAGCAGTCCGATGACGCCGATCGGCTGGGCCTGGGCGATCAGCGGCAGATAGGCCGCCGCGGTGATGTCCAGGCCGGTCAGGTGCGGCCACAGGACCGGGTAGCGTTCCGCGAACTCTTGCGGCGACTCGACGAAGCGGGGGCTGAGGGTGCGGACGGCCTCGCTCATGGGGTCGTCCTCGTCGGTCCGGGTGACGCGGGTGCCGTGGAGGTAGCCGCTGTCGGGTCCCTCGGCGACCAGGAGGATGCGGTCGGCCTCCACGAGGCCCATGACGACGCTGGTGGCGCCCAGGTGGGTGAGGCCCTGGGTGTCCTTGAGGGCGTCGATGACGTCGTCGACGGTGCGGGCGTGGGCGAGGGCGGCCGTGGTGCGCTGCACGACGCTGGTCTGCTGCCGGCGGGCCTCGTCCAGGTCGGCCTGTTCCCGGCGGGTCCCGATGTCCTCGATCTCCTGGGTGGCGTCGCGGACGATGCCGATGATGCGGCGGGGCCGGCCGGACTCGTCGCGGCGGATGTAGCCCTGGGTGTGGGCCCAGCGCAGGGTGCCGTCGCGGCGGCGCACGCGGAAGTAGGTGCCGTAGTTCTCGCTGCCGTCCTTCATGGCCTGGGCGACCAGGGCGTCCATGCGGGTGCCCTCCGACCTCGGCACGCGGAGGGACAGCGACTCGGGGCGCCCGTCGTACTCGTCGGGGCGCAGGTCGAACACCTCGTGCGCCTGGGCGTCCATGTGGAACAGACCGGTGTCCAGGTCCCAGTCGAAGCTCCCCATGCGGTTGAGCGCCAGGATCGGGTCCGGGTGGGCGGGCCAGTCGTCCGGGAGTGACAGGGCGCTCGCTCCCCGATCAACCATGCGCCCCACCTTGCCAGGATTTGCCCGATTATTCGACTTATTCATTTCTGTTGTCCGCTTCCGGGCGGTCGTCCGGACGTCGTGCGGAACGGCGGGCCCGCGGGTACCCGGTGCCGGGGCAGGAGAGGAGCACGAGCCGTGGAGTGGTTCACCGCACCGGACTACTGGCTGAGCCGGCTGGTCTTCCAGCGGGCGCTGGCCGTCGTCTATCTGGTCGCCTTCCTGACCGCGGCCCTGCAGTTCCGCGCGCTGATCGGCGAGCGCGGCATGCTGCCGGTGCCCCGGTTCGTGGCACGGGTGCCTTTCAGACGGGCGCCGAGCCTGTTCCAGCTGCGCTACTCGGACCGCTTCTTCGCGGGGTGCGCCTGGGCGGGCTGCGCGGTGTCGGCGGCGCTGGTGGCGGGGCTGGACTCGCTGCTGCCGCTGTGGGGGGCGATGCTGCTGTGGCTGGTGCCGTGGGCGCTGTACCTGTCCGTGGTCAACGTCGGGCAGACCTGGTACTCGTTCGGCTGGGAGTCGCTGCTGCTGGAGACCGGGTTCCTCGCGGTCTTCCTCGGCAACGACGAGGTGGCGCCGCCGGTCGTGGTGCTGTTCCTGCTGCGCTGGCTGCTGTTCCGCGTCGAGTTCGGGGCGGGCCTGATCAAGATGCGCGGCGACGAGTGCTGGCGGAAGCTGACCTGCCTGGACCACCATCACGAGACCCAGCCGATGCCGGGGCCGCTGAGCTGGTTCTTCCACCACCTGCCCAGGCCGCTGCACCGGGTGGAGGTGGCGGCGAACCACGTCACGCAGCTGGCGGTGCCCTTCCTGCTGTTCACGCCGCAGCCCGTCGCGAGCGCCGCCGCGGCGCTGATGATCGCCACCCAGCTGTGGCTGGTGCTGTCGGGCAACTTCGCCTGGCTGAACTGGATCACCATCGTGCTGGCCCTGTCGGCGATCCGCTTCCCGGCCTATCCGCCGTCCGTGCCGGACACCCCGCTGTGGTACGTGGCCGTGGTCCTCGCGGTGGCGGCGCTGCTGCTCTTCCTCAGCCACCGGCCGGTCCTCAACATGCTCTCCCGGCGCCAGGTGATGAACCGGTCCTTCGACCCGCTGTACCTGGTCAACACCTACGGCGCCTTCGGCAGCGTCAGCCGCGTCCGCCACGAGGTGGTGGTCGAGGGCACCGCCGACGAGACGGCCCGCGAGGACGGGGACTGGCGGGAGTACGAGTTCAAGGGCAAGCCCGGTGACCCGCGGCGCTGGCCGCGCCAGTTCGCGCCGTACCATCTGCGGCTGGACTGGCTGATGTGGTTCGCGGCGCTGTCGCCCGCGTACGCCGGGCCGTGGTTCGGCACCTTCGTGGAACGGCTGCTGGAGAACGACCGGGCGACGCTGAAACTGCTGCGCCGCTCGCCGTTCCCGCCGGACGCGCCGCCGCGTTTCGTCCGCGCCCGGCTGTTCCGCTACCGGTACACGACCTGGCGCGAGCTGCGGGAGACGGGGGCCTGCTGGGAGCGGACGTACGTGCGGGAGTTCCTGCCGCCGACCCGGCTGGCGGGGCCGGCTCACAGGCCGTAGACGCGGGCGGCGGTGGTCCCGAGGAGCCGGTCGGTGTCGTCCGGGTCCAGGTCCGCGGCGAGGGCCTCGGCCAGGTGGGCGACCTGGGTGTAGGTGGCGGCGAGGGTGCACACGGGCCAGTCGGAGCCGAACATCAGCCTGCCGGGCCCGAAGGCGTGCAGCGCCGTCTCCCAGTAGGGGCGCAGCGGGGCGAGGGGCCAGGCGCGGCTTCCCCACAGGGCGGGGTCGGCCTCGGTGACCAGGCCGGAGAACTTGGCGGCCGTGTTGGGGAGCGTGGCCAGTTCCCGCAGGTGGGTGGCCCAGGGTTCGAGGGCGCCGGAGGAGATGGGCGGTTTGCCGAGGTGGTCGAGGACGAAGGTCAGTCCGGGCAGTGCGGCGGCGGCCCGGATGCAGGCGGGCAGCTGGTGCGGGAGGACGACGAGGTCGTGGACCAGCCCGGCGTCGGCCACGGCGGCCAGGCCCCGCAGGACGTCCGGGCGCAGCAGCCACTCCGGGTCGGGCTCGCCCTGGACCTGGTGGCGGACGCCCTTGAGGAAGCGGCCGCCGGGTAGCTCGCGGAGCCGGGCGAGCTCGTCGGCGACGTCGGGGCGGGTGAGGTCGGTCCAGCCGACGACGCCCGCGATCAGGTCGTGCCGGGCGGCCAGGGCCAGCAGCTCGGGCGTCTCGTCCGCGACGGTGACCGTCTGCACGACGACGGTGCGGTCGACCCCGGCGGCGCGGGCCTCGGGTTCGAGGTGCCGCATCGTGAAGTCGCGGCGCAGGGGGCGCAGGGCGGGCCCGGTGATCCAGTCCTGGTCGCGGACGGACAGGTCCCACACGTGGTGGTGGGCGTCCACGGTCACGGCGTCCCCCCGGCGGGGACGGGCGCGTCCTGCGGCAGCAGTCCGGTGTCCTTCAGCTCCCGCCAGAACGCGGCGGGCACGCGCTCCGCGAACCGGTCGGCGCAGTCGTGCACCTCGGCGGCCGATCTCGCCCCGGCCAGGACGCTCGCGACGGCCGGGTGGGCCGCGCAGAAGGCCAGGGCGGCGGCGCGCAGGCTCGTGCCGTGCCGCGCCGCGACCGTCTTCAGCCGCAGGGCGCGTTCCAGCAGCGCGGGCGGCGCCGCCGTGTAGTCGTAGGTCGCGCCCGGCCCGGGGTCGGCCAGCAGGCCGGAGTTGAAGGCGCCGCCGACGACGACGGACGTGCCGCGCTCGTGGGCGGCGGGCAGCAGGGCGGTCAGGGCGCTCTGGTCGAGGAGGGTGTAGCGGCCGGCGCACAGCACCACGTCGACGTCGGTGTCGCGGACGAAGCGGGTCAGCGGCGCGGCCTGGTTCATGCCCGCGCCGATCGCCCCGACCACGCCCTCGGAGCGGAGCCGTTCCAGCGCGGGGTAGGCCTCGCGCAGGGCCTGGTCGGCGTGGTCGTCGGGGTCGTGGAGGTAGACGACGTCGACGCGGTCGAGGCCGAGCCGTTCCAGGCTGGCCTCCAGGGTGCGCAGGACGCCGTCGGCGCTGAAGTCCCACACGCGGCGGTGCGTGGCGGGCACGGCGAAGCCGTGGGCGAGGTCGTCGCCGTCGCCGGGGGCGGGTTCGAGGCGGCGGCCCACCTTGGTGGAGACCGTGTACGCCTCGCGGGGGTACGCCCGCAGGGCCGCGCCCAGGCGGCGTTCGGAGACGCCGAGGCCGTAGTGCGGGGCGGTGTCGAAGTAGCGCACCCCGCGCCGCCACGCCGCCCGCACCGCCTCGTGCGCCTGTTCCTCGCCGACCTCGGTGTACAGGCCGGCGATCGCGGCGGCGCCGAAGCCCAGGGGGCTGACCCCGACGCCGCTGCGGCCGAGCCGGTTCACCGGGCCGCCGGGCGCGGGCGCAGGCCCTGCATGCCGCCGTCGACGGCGAGGGACGTTCCGGTGGTGGCGCCGGACAGGGGGCTCGCCAGGTGGGCGACGGCGCCGGCGACCTCCGCCGCCGTGACCAGGCGGCCGGTGGGCTGGCGGGCCTGAAGGGCGGCGCGTTCGGCGGCCGGGTCGTCGGCGGCGTCCAGCAGACGGCCGACCCACGGGGTGTCGACGGTGCCGGGGTTGACGCAGTTCACGCGGATGCCCTCGTGGACGTGGTCGGCGGCCATCGCGAGGGTGAGGGCCTGCACGGCGCCCTTGGTCGCGCTGTACAGGGCCCGCTGCGGCAGGCCCGCGGTGGCGGCGACGGAGCAGGTGTTGACGATCGCCGCGTGGGCGGAGGCGCGCAGGTGCGGCAGGCAGGCCCGGGTGGTGCGGACGATGCCGACGACGTTGACGTCGTACACGCGGTGCCACTCGTCGTCGGGGTTGTCCTCGACGGTGCCCCGGGCGCCGACGCCCGCGTTGTTGACCAGGACGTCGAGTCCGCCGAGGGCGGTGACCGCGGCGCGGACCGCCTCGCGCACCGAGCCGTCGTCGGTGACGTCGGCGCGGTGGGGCAGCAGCGGCGCGCGCACCGGTGAGGGATCGAGGTCGAGGACGGCGACGCGCGCGCCGCGCGCGGCCAGCAGTTCGGCGGTGGCCCGGCCGATGCCGGACGCCCCGCCGGTCACCAGGGCCCTGAGCCCTTCGAAGTCGTTCATGCCGTCCGCCCTTCCGCGGGGTCGGGGCCGGCCGCCCAGAAGGCGCCGCCGGGGTAGGTGTACCGGGCGATCGACTCCGGTCGCATGGCGGCCGAGAAGCCCGGTGCGGTGGGTGCCGTGTAGTGGCCCTCGCGGATCACCACCGGGTCGAGGAAGTGGTCGTGCAGATGGTCGACGTACTCGATGACGCGGTCCTCGGTGGTGCCGGAGACGGCGACGAGGTCGAACATCGACAGGTGCTGGACGAGTTCGCACAGTCCGACGCCGCCCGCGTGCGGGCAGACGGGCACGCCGAACTTGGCGGCGAGCAGCAGGATCGCCAGGTTCTCGTTGACGCCGCCGACACGGGCCGCGTCGATCTGGACGACGTCGACGGCGCCGGCCTGGAGGAGCTGCTTGAAGACGATCCGGTTGGGGACGTGTTCGCCGGTCGCCACCTTCACCGGGGCCACCGCCCGGCGTACGGCGGCGTGGCCGAGGATGTCGTCGGGGCTGGTGGGTTCCTCGACCCAGTAGGGGTCGAAGCCGGCGAGGGCCTTCGTCCAGCGCACCGCCTCGGCGACGTCCCAGCGCTGGTTGGCGTCGATGGCCATGCGGATGTCCGGGCCGATCGCGGCGCGGGCGGCGCGGCAGCGCCGGATGTCGTCGTCGAGGTCGGCGCCGACCTTCAGCTTGATCTGCCGGAATCCGTCGGCGACGGCCTGCGCGGCGAGCCGGGTGAGCTTGTCGTCGTCGTGGCCGAGCCAGCCGGGCGAGGTCGTGTACGCCGGGTAACCGGTGGTCAGGAGCCGGGCGGTGCGCTCGGCGGCGCCCTGCCGGCCCCGGCGCAGGATACCGAGCGCCTCGGCGGGTGTGAGCGCGTCGGTGAGGTGGCGGAAGTCGATCTGGGAGACCAGCCACTCGGGGTCCGCCTCGGCGAGCAGCCGCCACAGCGGCAGGCCGGCCCGCTTGGCGGCCAGGTCCCACACGGCGTTGACGACCGCGCCGATCGCCATGTGCATCACGCCCTTCTCGGGCCCGAGCCAGCGCAGCTGGCTGTCCCCGGCCAGGTCCCGGTGGAGCGTGCCCGGGTCGGCGCACAGTTCGTCGACGGACCGGCCGGTCACGTGGTGGCGCAGCGCGTGGATCGCGGCGACCTGGACGTCGTTGCCGCGCCCGATGGTGAAGGCGAAGCCGTGCCCCTCCGGCTCCCCCTCCGCGTCGGTGCGCAGCACCACGTAGGCGGCGGAGTAGTCGGGGTCCGGGTTCATCGCGTCGGAGCCGTCGAGCTCCCGCGAGGTGGGGAACCGGATGTCGTAGGTGTCGACCGCGGTGATGCGGGCGGAGGTCGGGGACACGCGGCTCCTCGGAGGCTGGGCGGACCAGACTTCGCATATTTATCAGACCACTTGGGGCACGGGACAGAGCCCGTTCCCGCATTTTTCGCGCCTCTTCCCGCACCGTGGCTCGTATTGGTCGGGCCACTTCGGTGGCTAGACTGCGGCGCACCCCGGCGAACTGGAGGAACGGCGTGGACGAGACGGCTCCGCGGAAGGGCACCGTGACCGGGCGCGCCATCGAGCGGATCAAGGCGATGATCGCGGAGGGTCTGCTGGAGCCGGGGCAGCGGCTGCCGACAGAGCGGGATCTCGCGGCCCAGCTGGGTCTGTCCCGCAGTTCCATGCGGGAGGCGATCCGGGCGCTGACGGTGCTGGGCGTGCTGGAGGCCCGGCACGGTTCGGGCATCTACGTGACGCGGCTGGAGGCCGGCGGTCTGCTGGAGACCTTCGGTGTCGTCGCCGACCTGTCGCGCGGTGCGCGGACGGCGGAGCTGCTGGAGGTGCGCCGGGTCCTGGAGTCGGCGGCGACGGCGCTGGCCGCGGCCCGGATCACCCCGGAGCAGCTGGCCGGGGTGGAGCGGCACCTGCGGGCGATGGACGCCACCGACGACCCGGAGGAGATCCTCGCGCACGACCTGGCCTTCCACCGGGAGATCGTCGCGGCGGCCGGCAACGAGACCATGACCGCGATCCTGGACGGCCTGTCCTCGCGCACCTTCCGCGCCCGGGTCCGGCGCGGTCACCAGGACGAGGGCGCCGTCGCCCGCACACGGCGCGAGCACGCCGCGATCCACCGCGCCCTGGCCGCCCGCGACCCGGAGGCGGCCAGGGCGGCCGCGGCGGCGCACGTCGGCGCGGTGGAGGAGTGGCTGCGGGCCCGGTCCGGGGAGTGAACCGGGCCCGGCGACGGCGTCGGGCCCGCTCCGGCCACGGGGTCACCGGCTGGAACGGCCGCAGCCGTACGGCGATCCGCCCGCCGTCCGTCCGGGGCGCCTCCGGGTCGCGGGCGGGCGTTCCAGCAGGCCGTTGCCCAGGACGTGCCCGCCGCCGGGACGCCGGCGCGGGTGTCTGGGGGATGAGGTGGGCAAAGGCGACGACGGTGCCGGTGTCGTCCTCGGCGGCGTAGACGCGGCCGGCGGGGTCCGCCCACAGGGCCCGGGCCTCGCCCTCGGGGGTGTCCGGGCCCCCGGCGCAGGTCTCGCCGGCGGCGATGCGGTGCCGGAAGGGCCGGATGTGCGGCCGGTCGGCGGCCGCCGCTTCCCTGATCGGCATGGGTGCGAGTCCGGTACGCCCATGTGTCCGGCGAGACCTGCGGGGCCTGCGCCGCTCAGTCGACGCTGGGCAGGATGTGCGGTTCGGCGAGATCGTCCTCGTAGCCCGCGAGGCGGATGGGGGCGGACCTCGCCCACACGTCGAGGCTGCCGAGTTCTCCGGGCCGGCGGCGCGCGCGCTCGGCGCGTTCCGCGGGGCGTGGTTCGGGTTTCGTCGTCGTCTCCGGTGTCACCGCGCACTCCTTATGTGTCGGGTCACCCTCGGGGCCTGGCGGCCGGTCTGCTGCCCGGTGCCCGGCGCCCGCTCGGGTCTGGTCGAATGCAGTTCGGACGCGGTGGCGCCGGCAACTCGTACGGGAGCGGGCCGTTGTGGTGCGGTTCGTCCCTGACGGACCATGGGTGTGGGTAGGGCCCCGGTTGTCGCTGTCCGTCCGCTCCAGACTAACCAAATGAGCGGAGGCGCGCTCTACGGGGCTCGAAACATGGGAGAACCATTGCCCGCCGCTCCACGCAGAGTTGGGGACGTCATGCCCCGTTCCGCCCGCTTTCGCCCGGTGCATGACTCACCCGTTCGGCTCACCTGTGCGACCGGACTTCCGACACGCGGCGGCGACGGGTCGCACCGTTCAGGCGCCGTTGGCCGGGCCGCAAGGTCGTCGTGCTGGTCTGGCGGTTCGGCAACGGCTGTCTCGTGGGAGGACCTGGGCATGGAACTGCGCAGTGTCGAGGAGCTGATGGATCTGCTGTACGCCTGCCGGGGAGTGCGGTCGTCCGCCGGTCACGGCGGCGGGCCCTCGGACGCGCACGGGCACGCGCTCAGGACCGCCGCGCTGCTGCGCCGACGGCGCCCCGCCGACAAGGAACTTCAGGTGGCCGGTCTGGTGTCGCCGGTGGGGCGGCTGCTGTGGCCCGGCGGTCCGGCCGTTCTGACGGCGGGCGCGGTGCGGCCCCTGCTCGGTCCGCGGGTCGCCGGTCTGCTGCACCGGCACGCCCGGCCGGACGCGCGGTTCCCCGACGACGACCTCCTCAGCCTGCGGCAGGCCGAGGAGGAGGCCCGCACCACCGTCTTCGACGCCGGGGTCCTGGAGGACTGGCGTACGGTGCTGGAGCTGGTGGCGGCACGCCACGCGCGGCTCGGCGCGGTCGACTGACCGCCCCGGCGGGTCAGGGCCGGCGGGCCGGTGTTCCCGTCATCACCACTTGCCGGGCGCGTAGTCCTTCAGGAAGACGCCGTACAGGTCCTCGCCCGACTCGCCGCGCACGATCGGGTCGTAGACGCGGGCCGCGCCGTCGACCAGGTCGAGCGGGGCGTGGAAGCCGGCCTCGGCCAGGCGCAGCTTGTCGAAGTGGGGACGCTCGTCGGTGATCCAGCCGGTGTCGACCGAGGTCATCAGGATGCGGTCGGTCTCGAACATCTCCTGGGCGCTGGTCCGCGTCACCATGTTCATCGCGGCCTTGGCCGCGTTGGTGTTGGGGTGGCCCGCGCCCTTGTAGCCGCGGGCGAACACGCCTTCCATCGCGGAGACGTTGACGACGTAGGCGCGTCCGGAGCCCGACTTGCGCGCGGCGTCCGCCATCGCCGGCCGCAGCTTGCTGATGAGGATGAACGGCGAGGTGTAGTTGCACAGTTGGGTCTCGAGCAGCTCCACCGGGGAGATCTGCTCGATGGTCTGGACCCAGGTGTTGGTGTCGACGACGTCGGGGAGCAGGCCGCCGGCGTCGATGGCGGTTCCCTCCCGGTGCCGGACGACACTGGCGTTGCCGGCGACCAGCGCGAGGTCGGCGACCTGCTGGGCGTCCAGGCCCGAGGTTCCGGCGGGCAGCGCGGCCAGGCCGTCCACCGCACCGGAGTTGAAGGCGCCGATGACGTGGTGGGCGGGCAGTTCGCCGGCCGGCAGCGGGGCGCTCTCGCCCTCGACGAGCGCGGCGTAGGCGGAGGGCAGGCGGCGCACGGTCTGGGTGGCGTTGTTGATGAGGATGTCGAGCGGGCCCTGCTCGGCGACCTGCTCGGCCAGGGCCACGGCCTGGGCCGGGTCGCGCAGGTCGATGCCGACGACCTCCAGGCGGTGGATCCAGTCCGCGGAGTCGTCCATGGCCTTGAAGCGGCGGATGGCGTCCTTGGGGAAGCGGGTGGTGATCGTGGTGTGGGCGCCGTCGCGCAGCAGCCTGAGCGCGATGTACATGCCGATCTTGGCCCGGCCGCCGGTGAGCAGCGCGCGCTTGCCGGTGAGGTCGGCGCGGGCCTCGCGGCGGGCCCGGTTCTCGGCGGCGCAGGGCTGGCAGAGCTGGTGGTAGAAGTAGTCGACCTCGACGAAGCGCTGCTTGCAGACGTAGCAGGAGCGCGGGCGCTGGAGTATCCCCGCGATCGTGCCCTCCTCCGTGCGGGAGGAGGGGAGGATGCCCTCGGTCTCGTCGTCGATGCGCTGGGCGGAGCCGGTGGCGGTGGCCTCGGTGACCGCCCTGTCGTGGGCGGTCTTCGCGGCCCGGCGCTCCTGGCGGCGGCGCTGCTTGACCATGCGGTAGATGTGCGAGGTGGCCCGGCGGACCGCGACCGCGTCCGGGTGGTCGATCTCGAGCCCGTCGAGCTCCTCCAGCACGCTCAGGCAGACGGCGAGCCGCTCCGGGTCGATGCCCGGGCCGTACGCCACCTCGTCCGTGGCCGCCGAACCGTCCTGTGTCACCGTCATCGCCGCTGCCGTTCCCTGGTCACCGTCGCGGCGCTCCCTGACGCGCCCGCTGTCGAACAGCGGATTTTATGCGGCGCCGGGACGGGGACCAAACCCGTACGCCTCAAGGGCCGCAGGCAGTGAGCAACGTCTCCACCTCCTCGGTCAGCGCCGCGGCGAAGCGGTCGAGGTCCGGTACGGCCTTCGCGTCGGCGACCAGCCCGTAGTGGACCCGCCCCCGGTACGTCGAGACGGCGACCGCCAGGGAGTGGCCGCGGGCGAGCGGCGCGAGCGGGTAGACCTCGGTGAGCGGGTGGCCGCCGAGGCGCAGTCCGAGGCCGGGCAGGGGCACGCTGGTGACCAGGATGTCGAACCAGAGCCGGGCGGCCTGGCCGACCAGGGGGCCGCCGATCCGGTGGCCGAGCGCCGGCACGTGGTCGGCGAGCAGGGCCACCGCGCCGGCGCCCCGGCCGGGCCCGGCGTCCTTGTTGCGGTCCATGGCGGCGCGCACGGCGCCGAGCCGGGACAGCGGGTCGGGGTCGCCGACGGGGAGCCGTATCAGGTAGCCGGAGAGCCGGTTCCCCTGCGGGTGGGCGGTGCGCGGGCGGCGCTGGGAGACGGGGATCAGGGCGCGGGGCGCGACGCCCTCGCTGCCGTCGCCCCGCTCGTCCAGCCAGCGGCGCAGGGCGCCGGCGACGACGGCGATCAGGACGTCGTTGACGGTGCCGCCGACGGTCTTGCGGACGCGGTGCACGTCGTCGAGGTCGACGGCCACCCCGGCGGTGCGGCGGGTGCCGGAGGAAGCGGCGGTGAGCGCGGGCGAGGAGCGCACGTCGAGGCCGGACAGGGCGGCGCTGACGCCGATGTCCAGGGCGCGTCCGGCGTCGGACAGGGCACCGCGCACCAGGCCGGGCAGGCGGCGCACGTCGGGCAGGAGGCCGCGCGGCGGTTCCTCGGGCCGGGGGCGGGGCGCGGGCATGTCGAGCGGGTCGAGCACACCGGCGGCGAGGGCCAGGGCCCGCAGTCCGTCGGCCAGCGCGTGGTGGAACTTGAACAGTACGGCGAAGGAGGCGCCGTCCGCGCCGGGCAGCACATGGGCCTCCCAGGGAGGCCGCTCGCGGGCCAGCGGGCGTTCCATGAGGCGGCCCGCGCGGGCGTGGAAGTCGGTGACCGGGGCGTGCAGCCGGACGTGGTCGAGCGGGTCGAAGCCGGGGTCGGGTTCGCGGGTGGCGCCGCCGTAGGAGAAGGGCCGGCTCAGGGCGAGCGGCGGCCGCCAGGTGTCCCGGATCCGCATCCGCAGGCCGGGCACCGAGGGGGCGCGGGCCGCCAGCAGCTCCGCCGCCCGGGAGCCCGCGCCGGCCGAGCGGGCCGGGAAGACGCCGAGTGCCGCGAGGTGCATGGGGTGTTCCGGAGACTCGATGTTCCAGAACGCCAGGTCGAGGGGGGCGAGCAGGTCGGAAGTCAAGAGCATGCCTCGCAAGGACGTCGGGTGGACCAGCAGTCAATCGCTCCCCGACGATTACGGTCAAGTATGATCACGCTACGCACAGTTAACAGCAGATTAAAGTCCGGCCCCTGTGGGAAGGGGCCGGACTCCCGGGACGCACGGGGTGTCTGTGGTCGTGCCGTCGTGAGCGGCGTCACCCGCCCGGCGCCATCCGCCCCGCCTCTGCCACCCGGACGGCTGCGGGCCGACCGGGCGCCGTGCCTGGCGTCCGGGCGGGCCGCGGCCGTGCGGTCACGGCACCCGCTGTCCCTTGCCGAGCGCGATCACGCCGCCCTTGGAGACGGTGTACAGGTCGGCGTCCCGCTCCGGGTTGACGCCGATCGTCGCGCCCGGCGGCACCTGGACGTTCTTGTCCAGCACCGCCCCGCGCACCACCGCGCCCCGGCCGATGTGCACGTTGTCGTGCAGCACCGAGCCCTGCACCACCGCGCCCGGGTCGACCACCACGCCCGGCGACAGCACGGACCGGGTGACCTGCCCCCGGATCAGGCAGCCCGCGCTGATGATCGACTCGCTCGCCATGCCGCCGGCGTTGAAGCGGGCCGGGGAGAGCTGGGCGGAGTGGGTGTAGACCGGCCAGTCGCGGTTGTAGAGGTTGAAGGCGGGGCGCTCGGCGATCAGGTCCATGTGGGCGTCGTAGTAGGCGTCGAGCGTGCCCACGTCCCGCCAGTAGCCCTGGTCGCGGGAGGTCTCTCCCGGTACATGGTTGGTGCTGAAGTCGTACAGCGCGGCCTGGCCCCGGTCGGTGAGCTGGGGCAGGATCGAGCCGCCCATGTCGTGCACGGAGTGCGGGTCCTCGGCGTCCCGGTGCAGCGCCTCGACGAGGACCTTGGTGGTGAAGAGGTAGTTGCCCATCGAGGCGAAGACCCGCTCGGGGTCGTCGGCGAGGCCGGGCGGATCGGCGGGTTTCTCCAGGAAGCCGGTGACGGTGCGGCCGTCGGGCCCCGGGGTGATCACGCCGAAGGACGAGGACTCGGCGCGCGGCACCCGTATCCCGGCCACGGTGACACCCGCGCCGGACTCGATGTGCTGGGCGAGCATCTGCCGCGGGTCCATCCGGTACACGTGGTCGGCGCCGAACACCGCGACGTACTCGGGCTGTTCGTCGTGCACCAGGTTCAGCGACTGGAGGATCGCGTCGGCGCTGCCCAGGTACCAGCGCGGGCCGAGGCGCTGCTGGGCGGGGACCGGTGTGACGTAGTTGCCGAGCAGGCTCGACATCCGCCACGTGGTGGTGATGTGCCGGTCCAGCGAGTGCGACTTGTACTGCGTCAGGACGCAGATCCGCAGGATGTCGCCGTTGACCAGGTTGGACAGCACGAAGTCGACCAGGCGGTACGTGCCGCCGAAGGTGACCGCGGGTTTCGCGCGGTCCGCGGTCAGGGGCATCAGGCGTTTGCCCTCCCCGCCCGCCAGGACGATTCCGAGCACCGAAGGACCACCACGACGCATGGCCGCTCCCCTCACCCTCGTTGGTGGCCCATGCCTGCCCGTGGGCACCGTCGCCTATGCCTTCCGGAGGATCTCCTCGTAGAGCCGGACGGTGCGGCGGGCGACCGCGTCCCATCCGAACTCCTCCACCGCGCGCCGCCGTCCCGCCTCGCCCATCCGCCGGGCGGCCTCCGGGTCGCCGAGGACAAAGTCCAGGGCCCGGGCCAGACCCGCCTCGAAACCGGTGTCCCCGTGGTCGCCGTCGCTGTCGCCCCGGGGGACGAGCAACCCCGTCCCGCCGTCCGCCACGACCTCGGGGATGCCGCCGACGCGGGAGGCCACGACGGGTGTGCCGCAGGCCATCGCCTCCAGGTTGACGATGCCGAGGGGCTCGTACACCGAGGGGCAGACGAAGACGGCGGCGTGCGTCAGCAGCTGGATCACCTCCGGGCGCGGCAGCATCCGCGGGATCCAGTGCACGCCCTCGCGGGCCCGGCTCAGCTCGGCGAAGAGATCGCGGAACTCCCGGTCGATCTCCGGGGTGTCGGGGGCGCCCGCGCACAGCACGACCTGCGCGGCCGGGTCGATGTCCCGCACCGCCCGCAGCAGGTGGGGCACGCCCTTCTGGCGGGTGATGCGGCCGACGAACAGGACGTAGGGCCGGGAACGGTCCAGGCCCAGCCGGTCCAGGACGCCGGTGCCGGGGTCGGGCCGGTACAGCGCGGTGTCGATGCCGTTGTGGACGACGTGGACCTTGGCGGGATCCAGCGCCGGGTAGCAGGCGAGGATGTCCTCGCGCATGGCGCCGGAGACCGCGATCACGGCGTCGGCGGTCTCGACGGCCTCGCGTTCGGCCCAGCCCGACAGGGCGTAGCCGCCGCCGAGCTGCTCGGCCTTCCAGGGGCGCAGCGGCTCCAGGGAGTGGGCGGTCACGACGTGCGGGATGCCGTACAGCTGCTGGGCGAGGCGGCCGCCGAGGTTGGCGTACCAGGTGTGGGAGTGCACCAGTTCGCGCCCTTCGAGGGCGGCGGCCATGGCGAGGTCCACGGAGAAGGTGCGCAGCGCGTCGTTGGCGCCGTCGAGCGCGGGCCAGGGGCGGTGGCGCCGGACGCCGTCGGCACCGCCCTCGCCCCAGCAGTGCACGTCCAGGTCGACCAGGCGGGCCAGCTCCCGGGCGAGGAACTCGACGTGTACGCCCGCGCCGCCGTACACGTCGGGCGGATACTCCCGGGTCAGCAGTCCCACACGCACCCGGAACCTCCCCCTGCTCGGCGGCTGGTCCCCACATGGTCACCCAGACGGGGCCCGCGGGGAAGAGCGCGGGGACGGGGAACCTTCGGGGCGGGAGCGTTCAGGGCCGGGGTGTTCGGAGGCCGGGGTGTTCAGGGGCCGGTGACGGCAGGTCCCCTAGGGGAGGAAGTCGGGGGTGCCGGGCGGCGGGTGCCCACCTGGGGGAGGACGGCGCCGTCCTGATACTCCATCGGCAGTATGAGGCAATGAGTGCTCAAGGACGACGACGGGAAGAGGCGTGGACGGCATCGTGTTGTCCATGGATGACGACCGTTCGCCGCACCGGGCCCAGGGCCCCCGCCTCGCGCAGAGGAGCAGCCGATGAGCGCCCTCGCGTTGTCCGTGCTGCTGTCGCTCGTCTCCGCCGTCGCGTACGCGGGCGGGGCGATCGTACAGGAGCGGGTCGCGGCGTCCTCCGCCCACGTCCGGTACGCCCCGCTGCGCCGCCCCGACTGGTGGGCGGCCGTCGCGCTCAACGGCCTGGGCGGTCTGCTGCACGTCGTGGCCCTCGCCTACGGCCCGCTGAGCCTTGTGCAGCCGCTGGGTGCCCTCACCATCGTGTTCGCCCTGCCGATGGCGGCGCTGTTCGTGGGCCGCAGGGCGGGCGCGACGGCCTGGCGGGGCGCGCTCATGGCGACGGCCGGTCTCGCGGGTCTGCTGTCCCTGGTCGGCGCGTCCGACGCGCAGTCGCTGGACACGGCGCAGCGGGTACTGGTGGCCGGGGTGACCGGCGGGGCGCTCGTCGCCCTGATGATCGCCGGCCGGGCCGCGCACCGGCACCCCGCGACGCGCAGCGTGCTGCTGGCGACCGCGTCCGGCGTCGCGTTCGGCATGTCCTCGGTGTTCACCAAGACGGTCGCGGTCGACTGGACCGGCGGGGTGTCCGCCGCCGACCTGCCGTCCCTGGCCGTGATCGGCGTGCTCGCCACGGCCGGCATGCTGCTGTCGCAGGCCTCCTACCGGGGGGCCGGTCTCGCCGCCCCGCTGGCCACGCTGACGGTGGTGAACCCGGTGGTGGCGGCGGTGGTCGGCATCACGATGTTCGGCGAGACCTTCCGCCACGGCACGACCGGCACCGCGCTCGCCCTGAGCTGCGGTGTGGTGGCCGCGGGCGGGCTGATCCTGCTGACGACGGAACGTCTCGCGCGGGAGGCCGCGAAGACGGACGGCACCGGGCGGACGCCGTCCGGGCGGGGCCTGCCCGAGCCGGACCCGTCCGAGCCGGACCCGGAGGACGCCGTGCCCTGTACGCAGGCCGGCGGGCTGTCGTCCGTCACCGTTCCGCCGCCGGGCAGGTGCCTCGTCACCCTGCCGGCGCCGCCGGTCCCGGTCTCCGTGCCCGCCGTGGGGCTCCGCGAGGCCGCACAGCCGGCGGCACGTGCAAAGGCCCAGCTCTCCTACGGCCCCTTCTACGACGGGTACGGAGGCTACGGCGGGTCCTACGTGCCGCTGCCCGACCTCGGCCGGCACCGGGTGCGGATCAGATCCTGACCCCGCCGGCCCGCAGGTACGCCACCGGGTCGACGTCCGAGCCGAAATCGGGCCCCGTCCGCACCTCGAAGTGCAGATGCGGGCCCGTGACGTTGCCGGTGGAGCCGGAGCGGCCGATGCGCTGGCCGGCGCTCACGGTCTGGCCGTCCTTCACGGAGATCGCCGACAGGTGCGCGTACTGCGAGTACCGCCCGTCGGTGTGCCGGACGACGACCTGATAGCCGTACGAGCCTCCCCAGCCGGCGCTGACGACCCGGCCCGCCGCGATCGACTTGACGGAGGTGCCGGTGGGGACCGGGAAGTCGACGCCGGTGTGGTAGCCCTTCGACCAGGAGGCGCCCGCCTGGTGGTACGGCGTACCGGTGGAGGCGTCGACCGGGGCCACGAGCGCGTGTCCGGCGGTGGTTCTGGCCTTCCCGGCGTCGGAGGAGGACTTCTTGGTCTGCTGCGGTTTCGCCGCCTGCTGTGGCTTGGCCGCCTGCTGCGGTTTCGCCGGTTTCTTCCGCTCGGCCGGTTTCTTCGACTCGGCCGGTGACTTCCGCTCGGCCGGATGTCTCGGTTCGGCCTGCCGCGGCGTCCCCGTCCCGGTGCGGGGCGCCGTCGCGGTGTCCTCGCCGCGCAGCGCCAGCCGCTGACCGGGCAGGATCACGTCGGGGTCGGCTCCGACGGCATCGCGATTGGCCTCGTACAGTCCCCGCCAGCCGCCCCGGACCTGGTGGCTGTCGGCGATGCCGGACAGGGTGTCGCCGGTGATCACCGTGTACATCCGGGCCTGGCCGGCCCGGGCCTGCGGCGCGGTCTGCGGCCGCACGTCGGGGGCCTTGCCGGGCTTCTTCGCGGGCTTCTCCGCGGCCGGCTCGCCCTCGGTCTTCGGGGTGCTCTTCCCGGCCCCCGCGCCCCCGGCCGGGCGGATGTCGGGACTGTCGCCGCCCCGGCTCAGTCCGGCGCGTTCGGAGCAGACCGGCCAGGCGCCGGGGCCCTGCCCGTCGAGGACCTTCTCCGCGACGGCGATCTGCTGGTCCTTGGTGGCCAGATCGGCACGCGGTGCGTACGCGGTGCCGCCGAAGGCCTCCCACGTGGTCTGGCTGAACTGCAGCCCGCCGTAGTAGCCGTTGCCGGTGTTGATGTTCCAGTCGTTGCTCGACTCGCAGGCGGCGACCTTGTCCCAGGTCTCCACGTCGGCCGCGTGGGCCGAGCCGGTGCCGATGAGCGGGAGCGCGATTCCTGCGCCACCCGCGGTGACGGTCAGCGAGGCCCGGTTGATCCTGTTCGGCTGGTACCGGCGGTGCCGGCCGCGTACGGCCATGGGTGTCCCCTTCGACATTGCGTCAGGAGGGGCAAAAGTAAGTGCCGGTAACAGGCCATGACAAGACGGCAATCGGCCGGTTGGTCACGCCAAGTGGCGGATAAACAGCGCCCGTCGGCCGCCGGAGTGCCCGGCCGGTGTGCCGGCAGGGGCGGGGTGGGCCGGTCGGAGATCACGGTGCCTGCGTCGCCGTCGGGACGGTGGGCGGCGGTTCGTGTGGGCCGGCGACGGGCCGCGGTGCGCGGAGAGGCGGCGGCGGTGG
Source organism: Streptomyces sp. NPDC006384 (assembly GCF_042870695.1). NCBI lineage: Bacteria > Bacillati > Actinomycetota > Actinomycetes > Kitasatosporales > Streptomycetaceae > Streptomyces > Streptomyces sp. NPDC006384. The sequence continues at coordinate 13,308 of NZ_JBIAHR010000010.1, read as the reverse complement.
GCGGCCGGTACGGTCGTCCACCGCCGTGGGACGGTGCGGCTCGCGCCGCCCCGCTCCCGGGTCAGGTGAGCGGCGGACCCGGTTCGGGGTTCGGCACCGGCTCCGGTCCCGGCGGGATCGGTGACGGGGAGGGCTCCGGCGGACCGGGGTGCGGGGGCGGCGGGGTCGGCTGCGGCCCCGGGGCCGGGCCGGGGTTCGGGGGCTGGGGTGTCGGCTCGGGTCCCGGGCCCGGGGGCTGCGGGGTCGGTTCCGGGCCGGGGTCCGGAGGTGGCGGCGGGGGCGTCGGAACCGGGCCCGGTCCGGGCGTCGGAGGTGGAGGCGTGGGGTCCGGCCCCGGAGTGGGTCCCGGGGTGGGCCCGGGCGGGACGGGATCCGGATACGGGTTCGTCATGGCGGGTCCTCCGGCCAGTCGGTCGACAGCGGCTCTGGACTTGTCCCCCGCCTACCCGACTGCGGTGTCCCCACTCACTCCCCCGCGCGAAGGGCGGAACCCGAGTGGCCGAGGGGGTCCGCAGCGGCTCCCCGGAGCGCGGACGGACCATTGCGGACGGCCTGCGCGCCGGCGGCCAGACCCGGTCCGGGACTGGCCAGCACCGGGACCCGGGTGGTCGTCAGCCGCCGGGCGGGTGCCATGGACGCCTGGGCCAGGACGATCGCGTCGACGTCGTCGGCCCTGTCCGCCTCCGCCGCCACCAGGCGTGCGTAGCGGTCGGTGTCCCCGGCCTCGAAGCACGGCCAGGCACCTTCGACCAGGAGCGTGCGCACCTCGACGGGACGCCCGGCCCGCCGGGCCTCCTCCTCGACGAGCGCCCGGGTCGGCGCGAGCGTGCTCTCCAGCGCGGCGAGGACGACGACGCGCGGGCCGGCGGCCACCGCGGCGGCGGCCATCGGCCGGTCGACCCGCAGCACCGGCACCCCGGCCCCGTCGGCGGCCTCCTCGGCGACGCCGCCGACGGTCGAGCAGGTGCACAGCACGGCCCGCGCCCCCTCGGCGACGGCGCGCCGCAGCACGGCGAGCACGTCCGCGCCCACCGCCTGCGGTCCCTCGCGGCGTGCCCGGTCCAGCAGCCCGGCGTCGACGTGGTGCCGCAGCGCGAGACCGGGGTGCGCCTCGTCGCGCAGGGCGTCGAAGACCGGCACGTGGACGGGCGAGGTGTGCAGCAGGGCCAGCACGCCGGTCAGAACCGCTCGGGACGGGCCACGAGCCGTTCCTTCGCTGCGCGCAGCAGCTCGGCATCGGCCGCGGGGGCCTCGTCCGGGTGGCGTTCGGCCCACTTGGCGACGTAGGGGCACAGCGGGGCGACGGCGACGCCCTCGTCCCGCGCCAGGGTGTACAGCTCGCGTGCCAGCGAACCCGCGATGCCCTTGCCCTCGTGCGCCGGCTCGACGACGGTGTGCACGGGGACGAGGGCGCGCTCGGGGGCCTCCAGGACGAAGTACTCGATACGGCCGACCACCTCGCCGTCGCCCCTCGCCTCGAGGCGGCCCGCCGCCCGGTCGTCACGGATCTCGATGTCGCCCACGGCGCGCTCCTCGTAAGGGTGGGATCAGGCGGACACGGCCTGAGGGCTGCGCTCCTGGTCCGACCCCGGTACCGGCTCCGACGGGTCGCCGCCCAGGGCGACGATACGGTTCTCGCCGTCCACGTGCACGACCCGCGGCTTCAGCGACCGCGCCTCGGCGTCGGTGACCTGGGCGTAACTGATGAGGATCACCAGGTCGCCGGGGTGGACGAGGTGGGCCGCGGCCCCGTTGATCCCGATCACACCGGACCCCCGCTCGCCCTCGATGACGTACGTCTCCAGGCGGGCGCCGTTGGTGATGTCGACGATGTGCACGAGCTCACCGGGCAGCAGATCGGCGGCGTCCAGCAGATCGGCGTCGATCGTCACGGATCCCACGTAGTGCAGGTCGGCCTGGGTGACGGTGGCGCGGTGGATCTTGGACTTGAACAGAGTACGCAGCATTTAGGACTCCTGAAAGACGGCTCCCTGCCTGCTTTGTGCAGGTCAAGGGCGGTCTCGACTGTACACCGAGTCACGACGGTCAAGGATTGTGAGGAACATCGCTCCGCTCGGGCAAGACGGCTTCACGCATGGGCTTTCGCGCCGCACCGGCACCTGTTCAGGCAATCCTCCGGGAAAACCCGGCGACTCATGCTGACCAGATGCTGACTTGCCTGGTGAGCCATCAAAGTTTCCGGAGACCACTCTGCACACGGACGACGTGCTTCCACGCACCGACCTGCCAGGCACCGATGGCTTCAAGGATGCCGCCCCGGTCGGTGCCGATGCTCGGGACGCCGTGGAGGGCAGCCTTGACGATCACGCACGGGAAGGCTTCTCCGACGGCGGAGGGAACCAGCAGCGCACGATGGCTGCGGTACAGGGACGCCGTGTCATACACGCGGGGCAGGTACGTGACGTTCGGATGCGCGGCGAAGTCGGCGGCGGTGTCCCACCAGCCCTCGACGAGGGTGAAGCGTTGCTCCAGCATGAGGCGGATGAGCTGAGGCAGGAGACCGGCGTCCTTGGCCGGGATGGGATTGACCATGAGGACGGCTGCCGTGCGGGCGACGTCCACGGCTGGCCAAGAATGCAGGAACGGCGGGTACATCACGGCGCCGCGGGTCCGCATGACGCGCGGGTCTCCCGTCGTGGCGGTCAGACAAGTCTGTTCACGACGGACCACCTGTGGTGCCGAACGACGGCTGGTGACCCAATCGATCGCTCAGCAGTTGTCTGGAGGTGGGCTTCCGGTACCGCGTGAACCTGCCCATCCCTGGGATGCCGCCGTGCCAGCGTCGCCTTCGCTCGATGGTGGACCGCGGTGTTCGTCCACGGCTGTTTCTGGCACGTATGCCAGAAACAGCTACGCGCTTCGAAGCACAACTCCGAGTGGGGGTGCCAGAAGCTCCAGGGCAACGCCCTCCGAGGCGAGGAGACCGATGCACATCTTTTGTCCCTGGGTTGACTGCCACTGCGCGTCTGGGAGCACGAAAGCGTGGACGGTGCCGTTGGCAGAGTAGCGGCAGCCCTCGCCACCCGTGATCATCCTCTGGCCCTGCGACTGCAGAAGAACACGCAGCCATCCATGGGACCAGGACCCTGAGCAATCCGATCGAACGGACCGGATTCACTTGCGGGCTGTGAACTCGGCAAGGAGGGCCACAACCGTGGCGGCTCCCACGACAGCGGCACCCGCTTCTGGTGCGTACAGAGCCAGGATGGTGACGAGCACGCCGACCAGCAGAAGGACAGCAACACGCGCACTTGCGGGTTCCATTGGCATTCGCCTTCCGTACGAGAGATAACGGGGGTGTGCACCCAGCGTGTGTCCCTCGCGGAAGACCTTGACGACCCGAGACGCCACCTGACAGCTTCGGCCAAAAATTCCCGTCGCACGACATGCTCTCGGCCGATAATCGAAGATGTCGTGCATGCCTGTCGGCCCATCTGCTTGACAGGACTTGACACAGGCCGACGAGGGGAAGCACATGGCTGGCGTCCAGTCTTGGAGGAAGCCGAACCTGCACGGACGCCCCGTGCTCAAGAAGCTCAACGACAGCCTGCACGATCTACGACTGGACGCTGGGATCCCATCCGCACGAAGCATCCGCGACCGGATCGGGAAGGATGCGCAGGACTACTGGATCGTGAACCACCAGGCCGTGCTGGACACCTTCCAGAGACCGGACCTCCCCAAACTGGGTCGCCTGGATCTCATCGTCGCCGTCTTGTCCGAGGACGCGGGTCGCGACGACCCCGAGGGCGAAGTCAGACGGTTCAAAGGTCTGTGGAAGCAGGCGTACGACGAGACGGTCGCGCAAGCATCCGTGCAACCACCGATCGATGCCGCTGCTTCTGGCGTCGGTGACGAGGCGAGAACCCCCACTGAGGACGTCGGGGAAACACATAAGCAAGGGACATCAGCCGAAGAGGAGCCGCCTCCTGACCTCGACGAAGCGGCTGCACGCGTCGACTACTCCGAGGAATCCCTGAAGGGGTTGATCATCAACGCGGCGCAGGCCTTGTGGGACGACAAGGATGCGTTGAGGGTCTTCCTAGGCGTCGTGCGCCGCGGTGAAGGCTTCGTGCAGATGGCTGATGCAGTAGGTGAGAGCAGGCCGGCGAATGCCACGTTCTACGGGGTCGAAAGCAGAGAGTTCGAGGTGGCCCCTTCTCCGGCACGACATGAGTTGGTCATGCTGCACCGCTTCCTCCGGAAGCACAGGGTCAAGCGACAGTGGTCGTTCACCTATCTGGGTGAGAAGACAGGCATTCCGTCAGATGACTGGATCCGTTGGTACACCCACGACGAGTTGCCGACTCGTGAGGCGGTCGTAGCCTTCTCTCACGTGGCGCACCTGATGCTCGAGGACCACGTGCTTCTCCTCGGACTTTGGGAAGCGGCCCATGAGGCGTTGAAGGCGCAACGTTGCTTCGAGGATCTACCGGAACGGATCAGCTTCGACGAGGCGTGGTCGATGCGGGATCCGGCGACACCAGCCTTGTGGGCACTCGCGGGAGTCACAGGAGAAGAGCAGTATGCGTACGGGCCTGACCTCTCAACCGGAACTGCTCCGGCATTCATCGTGGCAGGGCCACCGGGATCAGGGCGATCCACAGCGCTGTTGAACATCTCGCGCGCTCTGCTCGCCGCTCATGCCCGCGTCGTCCTGGTCGCGCCCAAAGCGTCCCCCTTGCGAGAGCTCGCCGACCAGGGCGGAGTGGTGGACTGCTTCGTACGCGACGACCTCAGCACCGCCGAGCTCGAGGCAGCCCTGTCGTCGGCATCCCCCGAAGAACCGGTCGTCGTAGTAATAGACGACGCGGAGGTCCTCGACAAATGTGACGCAGGACATCTACTCAAGAGCGTCGTACAGCACGGATTCGAAGAAGGTACGGCCTTGGTGGTGGGTTGTCGCGAAGACAAACTCCCGTTCGGCCTCGGCTGGCTCGAGGAGACGATGAGGGCCCATCGTGGCCTTTTGTTGTCCCCGCGGGAACGGAGCACCGGCGATGCGATCGGCATCAGAATCGGCGACTCCATCACTGGCCGACCTATCGCCCCCGGTCGCGGCTGGCTACACCTCGGGGACGGCAGACTGGTGCCTGTCGCTGTGCCGGGGTGAGGCGCCGCTGAGAATGGTCAAGAACGGGACCCGGGCTCCTGAGGAGGTCCGGGTCCCAGCGAGGCTGTGTTATGCGGTGGCACTGTGCGCCAGCGCACGGGCCTTGGTCGCCCACTCCCCCATCCTCGTGATGGCAGAGGTCAGTTGCTTCACCGCAGCGGAGATCTCCTTGACCGGCTTGCGGAGGTGCCGACTCACCCGGACCATGGCGCCCGCCGAGGTGCCGAAGGAGCCGATCTGCGCCAGACCGTCCTGTGCAGCCTCGTCCAGGGTCATCAGCTGCTCCAGGAACTCCTCCGTTTCCTCGCCGCGCTCGTCGGGTGGCGTCATCTCGATGAGCCCCAACGCGGCCCGCACCCCGCTGTCCAAGGTCGCCATCCGCTCCGCGAACGCGGCGGCGACGGTGTTCAGTTCGCCCGCCGGTGCGCTGATCGTCTCCGCGTACCGGGCTACGGCCGCGAGCCGCGCGCTCATGGGCGCGTTCGCCTGGGTCAGATCGAGCATCTCGGTGCCGGACTGTTCAGTCAGCACTCCAATCGTCTCGATCGTCTTCGTCATCGCCTCCATATCGGCGGTCATCTCGTCCAGCCCGTCCTCGATCACGGCGAAGTCATCGAGCAGACCCGGGGAGTCCTCGTCCTCCCCCTTCCCGCCGTCGTCGGCCTCCGAAGCGGAGGCCGGTCCGACACCGGTCTGCAGTCCGCGCAGCACTCTTGCCGGCGTGAGGAGTTCGAAACCGTCCCGGATCCCTGCTTCCAGGGCACTCTCGATCTCCTTGCGCGCTCCGGCCAGATGGCTGCGCGTCCGCTGGTAGCGAATCGTCCTGATCGACGCGATGTCGAAGGGCAGTTGTCCAGCCTCCCCGATGTGGATCGTCGGCTTACCAGTGATGTGCCGCAGCCCCAACTCGTACATCACGTTGGGATTGCCACCACTGACGTCCGCAACGACCAGGTCGGACTCGACGACGTGCCGACAGATCTGCTCGTTGATGTCACCAGCGTGCGCGATGCCATCCGCGCGTACGGCACTGATGCCGTACTTCTCACAGGCGGGGACGATCACTTGCTCGAAAATGCCGAGGTGGTGCTCGTATGCCTCGCGTTCAGGGCTGCCGTGCGCGGCGTGCGGGTCGCCGATGGGGCCAACTACGAAGCACCTCCGGGGCTGCTCGGGCTCCTGCCACTCCTGTGACGTGATCATGCTGATACCTCCGATGTACGAACGTGAACGTCGTGGGGCCGGGCTGCGGGCGTCGGGCCGTCATCCAGGGGGACGGCATACACCGGGCGTTCCTCGATACCGAGGGTGCGCAGCAGATAGGCGGTGGGAATGCGGTAGCGTCTGCCGACCCGCAGCACGGGGCACGGGAAGGTGCCGAGGTGGATCAGCTTGTACGCCGTCGCGGGGCAGATACCAAAGGCGCGAGCGGCTGTGCGCAGGTCGACGCTGAGGGGCAGGTCAAGGGCCTCCGCGAAGCCGAGCGGCGGGCCGGACCGCCGGCTCACCGCCGGTCTCCCGCGGGGCGCAGGACCAGCGTGCCGATGAGGTCGGCCTCCTCATGGCGGCGAGCCCGGAACACCAGGTCGGGCAGGCGGGCACCGATCCGCCGGCCGTCGTTCTGGGGTTGCGGCTCGGCGAAACGGAGCGTGGCGTACAGGCCCTCGCTGCGGGGCGGGGGCGCGATGTGCACTTCCCACCCCTCGGGTGGGTGGGGCCATTCCTCTGGCGAGACGGTGGCGTTGCGGGCTTCGGCGAAGGCACCGATGTCGATGATAGGGATCTCCCGCGTGACGCGCTTCGCGTAGGCCCACATCCGGTTCACCGCTTCCTTGATCAGGCAGCCCCCCGGGTCCGGACCGTCCGGATCCGCCGCGTCGAGGGCGGCAAGCACTGCCAGGACGGCCTCCGCCTCCAGGTCAGCCCGGTCGACCCGCCCCCAGAGACGCAGGATCCGGTGCAGGTTCCGGTACAGCCCGGGGAGGACCAGCCACACGAGGAACAGCCGTCCGGTGCCGTTGCCGTTGCGCGGCTCCCGCCGCGCCTCGATGACAGCCTGTCGCCAGACCGCCGCGCCCAGCGCCGCGTCCCGTCGTGGACCGTAGAGGGCTCTCCTGCTCTCCTCCGGAGAAAGCAGGACCGTACGGGAGTCGACGTGCACCGTCAGGGACGGCTGCGTGGTGCCGGGCGGTCCGAGGACGACCTGGTCGATCCGGGCGAAGACGCTCCCGGGTCCGGTCGATGTCATCCCTCCTCCTTTCCGGCCTCGTCGGGCCAGAGGTATGCCAGGGCGGCAGCGGCTCGGCCGCAGGCACGTGTGAGGTCGGTCAGGGCCGATCGCACAGCGGCCTGCCACGTCATACGGGCTCGGTGCGCCGCCCCGTTCCGGCGCGGGGACGGTGTGGCGGGCGGGTGGAAGTGAATCCCGCCGTACACGGCGTGGCCGACGTTCACCCCGTAGTCCGCCCACTGACTGTCGCCCCGCTCGCACCAGGGCGGGACCTTGTAGGGGGCCGTCACCGGGCGGGCCCGGAGCCGGCTGGCGGCGGGGACACGGGCAAGCCGACGGTGAGACCGCCGACGACGTCCCGACCGACAGCAGCGCCCTGGTGGACATACTGGGACAGGGTCGTCCGGCTCGGGGCGCCTGCGTCCAGCGAGGGCTTAGGTTCCGAGGCACGCGCCAAGGCCGACCGCACGTCGTCCGGCGCGTGGCCCGGCACGCGGATCCAGCCGTAGCCGCCGAACTCCTTCTCCCGCACATGGACCCGCACGTAGTGTGCGGGGTCGAGGTCCCGCCACCCGGACCGCACGACGTCCTGGTACAGCCGGTCCGACACGATGACGGCGAGATCCGCCGCAGTGAGGGCGGCGAGTACGGTTCTGAGCTGGGGTGCGTTGACGTAGCGCGCCACGGCGACCGGGGCCGGGCCGGCGTGGCCGAGGGTGGCGTCCGCGACTACGCCGGTGTCCACGGCCATCCGCAGCCTGACCCGCTGGGCGGCCGGGCGGGCGTTGCGGTCCCCGAGACGGACCGCGAGGTGGTGGACGAAGGGGCCCACCACTGCATCCTCCGGCGTGGCTTCGGGGAGGACGGCGAACTCCAGGTCGCCCTGCGGCTGACGTTTCCAGGCTGCCCGGTCCAGCCCAGTCAGCATCGCCGCCTCGTCCAACATCCGGACCAGCTCGGACTGGACGGCCATCTGCGTCTGGGTGTCGAGACGGCCGTACTGCTCCACATCCGCGGCCAAGCACAGCCGACGGTGTGGCGGGCCGACCGGCGGCTGGGGAGGAGAGATCTCTTTCATGACAATTCGCCACCTTCCAGATGGGGTTGGGTGCGGTACACGCCAACTGTGGGCGGAAGGGGTGGGAATGGCTGCACAAGCCGCATTAATGCGGCTTACTTGCCATGCTCCAAGGTCACGACACACTCAGCCGGGCTGCCTTACGTAGCCGGGCCATGTCCTCGACGGAGGTCTTCCGGTCGCCAGTGGTGATGATCTCGCGCTTCCGTAGGTGAGCGAGAGCCTTGTGAACGGTGTCCGTGGTGGACGCGGTGAGCGCGGCGAACTCCGGCTGGGACAGCTCCACATCAATGCGCACCTTGTTCCAGTTGGGGCCCCTAAACGTCTCTGCGGGCCGCCCGTACGACTCCGCGAGTTCAACAAGGACTCGTGCCAGCCGGACCGGGAGCGGGTATCGGCCGAGTTCGAGACGCAGGCGGTCGGACCGGCGCAGCCGAGCGCAGGCCATCTGGAAGAGCGACACCGTCATCGCAGGACGGGCGAAGAGGAAGGCATCCAGCTCATGCTTCGGGACGACGGCGGCGACCACATCGGTGCAGGCGGTGACCGTGGCCGATCGCGGTCCGACGCCCATGGCCGCCCCTTCGCCCACGACATCCCCACCGTTCCAGATGTCCACGAGCGACATCTGGTCACGGTCCAGTCGGGCAGTCACCTTCACCAAGCCTTCGTGGAGGACCACTAGATCCTGAGTGTGGTCGCCCTCATGGATGAGTACGTCTCCCCTGACGTAGTGATGTTGGCTGCCGAGCTGTTCGAAGGCCGCGCGTGCTTCAGGCTGCAACGTGTCGAGGAAGGCCACGCGGCCGTTGCGATTCCAATCATGCTTCATCCTCACAGGACAGCACTCGCTCACCGGGAGCAGCGGACTTTTCAGGCCGGCTCATCGGCGCGCTGGACGCACGCCGGGGCGCGCGGCGGCGCACGCCGGGAGCAGTCTGCGGACCGGCCCCGTTCAGCACCGATCGGAGTCGTTGATCGCCTCGGCCACGCCGTAGGACCCGAACAGCAGCAGTTCGTCCAGTAGATCGAGAATCCCGGACCTGAGCACGGGTGACGATGCCTGGACATACGCGCGAACCAGCAGGCGGCCGATGTGGCGGGCGTCGGCTGCCACACCACGGGCCAAGTCGGCGGAAGCGGCTCCGAATACCGCGACAAAGCGCCGCGCGCATGTCAGAACCATTTCGTCAACCCGGTCAGGGGCGTGCTCGAGCGTGATCAGCAGCTGAGGCAGAGCAGTTCCGAAGGCGTGAGAGTCGATCAGTGCGGTCAGTGTCCGCCGATAGGGCCTCAGACGTCGGCCGCGCAGCGCGGCGGCCACCGTGGCGGCGGCTTCCCGCACGCCCTCCTCGGGGTCGTGGAAGAACCGGACGAGTGCATGATGGGCGAGGGCAGCGTCACCGGTGTTCCGGAGGCGCTGGGCGCACACGTCGGCGGCCCCCTGCCGCTGTGCCGTGTCATCCCCGACGAGCACCTTGGCCAGCAGGTCAGGGATCTCCCACTCCATCGCGGCCAGCGCGGCGACCTGGCCCCCGACCTGGCGCACTGGCGCCACCGGGGAGTACAGCATGCGTTCCGTCAGCGGCCCGACCAACGCCGGGTCTCCGTGCATCAGGGCAACGGCCAGGCGGGCAACGTAGGGTGACGCCAGCAGGTGGTCGGGGGCCTGGACGAGCACCGCGAAGGCATCGGCCGCCGCCGGACGGTCGTGACGGATCGCAGCATGCAGCACGTGGGCCACGCACGCCCGGACGTCGAGGGAGGGGTCGGCCGCCAGTCGGCCCAGATGGGGAACAATCAGGGTGGCGCGGGACGCGTCCGCGTCGTGGACGAGCAGATCGCCCAGACTCTCGGCCGCGCTCCCCCGTACGGTGTTGATCCCGGCGGTGAACAGGTCACGCGTTACATCGCCCCCGTCCGCGCCGAACAGATCGTCGGCGTCGCTCGGCTCACCCGAGTCGAGAGCGCGGCTCAGGAGTGCCTCCACCAGGTCGAGCGGCACGTGGTCGAGGTACTTCCGCAGGGCGTGCCCCAGCCACCGGTCCTGCTCCGGCCTGCCCCTGCCCGCAAAGTGGCGCACCGCCGCAAAAACGGTCTCCGGATCATGGTACTGCTCGGCCTCCCCAAGGCCGAGGAGCAGCGAGACACCGTAGGCCGGATGCGTCCCGGCGTCGATCCGCACGGCGAGCCGCGCGAAGCGGCCGGGGTCCGCCACCGTCATGCTCCGCAGGACGTGGGACAGCTCGCGCGCCCCACCGGTATGGGTCACCCAGTCGGTTCGGTCCCGGCCGTGCTTCCTCATGGCCCTCAGCCACTGATCGTCACTCATGTGCTGGGCCGCTTCCGCCGGGATGGGCGGTCCGACGAACCCACCCGTCACCCCCTCCGGTTCATCCGGCTCCCGTCGATCGCCGTGAAGCCGGCGGAGTTCTCCAAGTCGACGCGTCGCCCGCTCGGAGAGCCGCCCTTCGGGAAACGCTGTCAACAGGGTGAATTCGTGCCAGGGCGAGAGTCTTCCGTCCGGGGGAAGGCGCAGGTGGAGCAGGGACTGCTCCAGCCGCCCGAAAGTGTTGTCGGGCAGGACGCCGCCGATGGCGCGGAGAACCTCGCGGGCGCCCCATACGGCATTGGCTGCGTAGCCGGACAGCAGACGGTCTCCGCCTTGGAGAAGGATTTCGGCGGACCACGGGGCGAGGTCGGGTCCCCCTGCGGCCAGCGCCTGGTAGAGCAGCCACTGCGCCGCTTCGTACGGCTCACTCACCAGCTGTTCCACGAGCTGACGCGTTCGCGCGGCGTCCCGGCCTGCTGTACTCCGCAGAGCTTGGGCCGTGCCCTGCAGCAGGGCATCGCCCAGGTCGCCGGGGTCGTCGCCGGGATGGCGGTGCGAGAAGTGGCGGTCATGGACCGGCCACCCCGTCCGTACCGGATAAGCGGTCAGGCTCATGACTGCCAGGAGGATTGGCAGGAACCGGATGCAGAACTCCTCCGATGCGCCCGCAGCGGCGGCGGTCACCGTCTTGAGTGCTGCGTGGTCCCGGATCAGCAGTACCGCCACCCTTCCTTGGTCGTCGAGTTGGAGGGCGTCGGGGCGTTCCATCAGGGCGCCCAGCAACTCGACTGCCCAAAGGGGTTCTTCGGCCGCCAGGTCGCCCACCGGGTCCCAAAGAGCGTGTTCGAGCCCGGTGAAGAGGCCCGCTCGCACGCCGGCGAGCAGGTGGTCGAAGAGGGGGCGGCTGCCGGCGAGGCGGGCGCGGGGAATGATCCGGATCAGCCACGCACCGTACCCGGGGTCAGCGGTGTGTGGTTCCAGAAGGCGGGCCACCCGGTCGGGTAGGGTATCGGCGACCGCCACCAACAGTCTTACTGCCATCTCCTGTTCTCTCGTGTCGACGCTGTCGAGCCAGTTCTCGAAGACTCCCTCGTCGTCCCCACGACGGAACCAGGCAGGCGTGCCGAGCATGTCGACGAGGCGCTCCCGGAAGGGTGGGCGGGTGTCCAGCACACGGGCGACGGCGCCCCACTCGGAAGAGGTGGGAGCGTCCAGGCCGCGCAGCACGGCCAAGGTCAGGTGCTTGAGGTGGTAACGGATGTCCGGACTGGTCAGCAGTGTCTCGACCTCCTCGGTGAACCGTTCCGGGTCGAGATCCCGCAGGTGGTCGAGTACCTGCCGGAGCTGTCCGCGGCGGAACAACTCCTGCTCCCCGCCGGTGAGGAAGGCGACAAGGCCCTCTTCCCGCCGGAGCCATTCCCGGGCGAAGGCGTAGTCGAAGAAGCTCTCGTGGAAGAAGGCCAGTTGACGGCCGTCGTACCGCACAAAGACGTGTTCTGACTCCAGTACCTTCCGGCTGGCAGCGAGATCGTCCGTGTCGAGCACGCTCTGCAGCACGGACAGCCGCTGGCGCGCACTCATGGCGGTGACGACGGCCGAGACCGCGTCGTGGAAACGCACGGACGGACGCCGAGCGCACGCCTCCTGTTTGGTGTCCCAGAAGGCGTCGAAAAGCTGCCGAGTGGTGTGGAAGAGAAGAGCCTCCTCCTGATCCGCGACCTGGGCGAGGAGGACGAGATGCAGCGGTGAGCGCAGCAACGCGCGTTGCGGCGGGGCCAGTCGGGAGACATCCAGGCCTATGCCGGTGACGATACTGTCGACCTGGGCATCGGAGAGCGATCCGACCGTGAGGCGTGAGCAGTGGTCCGGGGCGGTGAGCCTGCGGATGCGGGCATCGGCCTCGGCGTCGAAGGCGCGGCAGGCCAGGACCACCTGCATGCCGGGACGTGCCGCAGCCTCGTCCACCAAGTCGGCTACCGCGTCGAAGGTTTCCGGAATGCGTCCTGACGCCATGCTGACGGCGTCGAGCTGGTCCACGACGAGGACGCAGGGACGCCCGTCCGCCACGGCGCCGAGAGCGCCGACCGGGGACATGGGCAGGCCGACCCGCTGCCCCAGTTCATGAGTCGAGCCGAAGGGTTCCAGACGGTCGAGACGGAAGGCGAGAACCGGAATGGCCGCCTCATCGAGGGCGGTGAAGGTCTGGTGCAGTACGGCGCTCTTCCCGCCGCCCGCGGTTCCGGTCAGCAGGACGAGTCGCCGGGTGCCCTCCCTGACCTCCGCAACGAGGCGGGCGGCCTCCGCTCGGGGGATCGTAGGCTGGAGCAGCGTACGTTCAACACTCGCCGCCCACCGGCGCGTCACCGTTCTCACGGTGTCGGACACCGCAACAGCGTCGGCCCGCACGACGCGCCGCAGTCCGTACGGCGCCAGCCGGGTGGTTACTGATGTTGAACTCGTGGAGTCGTAGGGGCTGACGGCTTGTCGACTGTGCGGTATCACCGGGACATGCGGTATCCACAAGGGGGCGGGCT